>NZ_CP165646.1:1800000-2100000 GCF_041199995.1 Leptotrichia sp. HSP-342 | reverse complement strand
AATCTTAGGGAAAAATGTTAAAAAAACTGAAAATAATGAAAAAAGCTTTGAAATTGGAAAAGAAAAAAATGAAGGTACAAAAATAGAAAAAATAGAAGAAACATCAGATGAAAAAACAAAAAGCAAACTTAAATTAAAGCCTTTAAAAGATAGGCTGGCAACTCCAAAAAAAGGATTTTTTGGAAAACTGAAGGAAATGCTTTTGGGTAAAGCGATAGATGACGATTTGTACGAGGAGCTGGAAGAGTTGCTTATTCAGTCAGATATTGGAATGAATATGACAATGCAGCTTGTGGAGGAGCTGGAAAAATCAGTTTCACGAAAAAAACTGAAAACGTCGGAGCAAATTTACGATGAACTAAAGGAATTGCTTAAAGCAAAACTTATTTACAATGATGAAAGCAGCACAAAATTAAAATTACAGGATGGAAAACTTAATATCCTTTTGGTTGTTGGAGTAAATGGTGTTGGGAAGACTACTTCCATTGGTAAAATTGCAAAAAAATTGAAGGATAGCGGGAAAAAGGTTATCATTGGGGCTGGAGATACATTTAGAGCCGCTGCGATTGAGCAAGTTGAGGAATGGGGAAAACGGACTGGAGTGGAAGTTGTAAAACAGGCACATGGGAGCGATCCTGCGGCTGTAATTTTTGATACAGTAAAAACTGCTAAAAATCGTGGATTTGATGTGGCGATACTGGATACAGCTGGAAGACTCCACAATAAACGTGATTTGATGAAGGAGCTTGAAAAAATAAACAAAATTATACGTGAACAGTCTGGAGAAACGGACTTTGAAACTTTGCTTGTGATTGATAGCACAACTGGGCAGAATGGATTGGAACAGGCTAGAATATTTAATGAAATCGTAGATTTGACAGGAATTATCTTGACAAAATTTGACGGAACAGCAAAAGGAGGGATTATTTTCCCAATTACAGAAGAGCTGAAAAAACCGATTAAATTTATAGGTGTCGGAGAAGGAATAGAGGATTTGCGGGAATTTGATACAAAGGAATTTGTTGAAGCTATGTTTGATTAATAAAAAAAAGAAAATTGAAAAGGAGAGGAAATTATGAACACATTAGCAAATGAATTAAAAGAAAAAGCAAAAAAACTGAACAAGACAATCATTTTACCTGAAACAGAAGATGAAAGAGTTTTGCGGGCGACAGAAAAAATCATTAATGAAGGAATTGCAAAAATAGCACTGGTTGGAGATGAGAAAAAGTTAAAGGAAAAAGCGGCTGAACTGGGAGTTTCATTGGAAGGAGCGATTTTCTATAATCCTGATTCGTGTGCAACAATTGATGCTATGTCAGAACTTTTGAGAAAAAGAAGAGAAAAAAAAGGTATGACGTTAGAAACTGCAAAAGCAACACTTATGTCGGATCCAAGATATTTTGCGGCAATGCTTGTACATCAAGGAAGAGTGGATGGAATGGTAGCAGGTTCATCTTCGCCAACAGCTCATGTCCTAAGAGCGGCAATTCACATAATTGGACCAAAGGAAGGGCTAAAGACAGTATCAAGTTCGTTCATTATGATAACAGATACGCTTGAGTTTGGAGATAATGGTACTCTTGTGTATTCAGATGGTGGGGTAATACCTAGTCCTACTGCTATGCAGCTTGCTGATATTGCTATTTCTGCAGCAGAAAAAGCTAGATTTACTGCTGGAATAAAAGAACCTAAAGTGGCATTTCTGTCATTTTCTACAAAAGGGAGTGCAGACGGAGTGTCTGTAAGCAAAGTTAGAGAAGCTATCGAAATTTTAAAAGTTAGAAATGTTGATTTTGACTTTGATGGAGAATTACAGCTTGATGCTGCGATTGTGCCAGAAGTGGCTGCTGCAAAAGCACCTGGATCAAAAGTGGCAGGACAGGCAAATGTATTGATTTTCCCTGACTTAGATTCAGGAAATATCGGTTATAAATTAACACAGAGATTGGCTAAGGCAAAAGCATTAGGGCCTTTAATTCAAGGATTGGCACGTCCAGTTCACGATCTTTCAAGAGGATGTAGCGTGGAAGATATTGTAGAAGTTGTTGCAATTACTGCTGTTGAATCAGAAATGTAAAACATAAATAAAAATACAAACAAAAAATTTGGAGGGAAATTTATGAAAATTTTGGTAATAAATTGTGGGAGTTCATCAGCAAAATTTGAACTTATTGACATGACAAATGAGCAGTCATTAGCTAAAGGAAATTGTGAAAGAATAGGAATTGCAAATCCTATTTTCAGTTATAAAAATCTGCTTACTGGAGAAAAAATTGATAAAATGGAAGTTCCGATGGAAAACCATACAGTTGCGGTAGAATTGATTCTAAAAACGCTTCAAGATGAGAAAATAGGGGTAATTTCAAGCGTGGATGAAATAGATTCAATAGGACATAGAATTGTCCACGGTGGAGAATACTATGAAAAATCTGTAATTGTAGATGACGAAGTTATAAAAAACCTTGAGGAAATAGCACCGCTTGCACCTTTACATAATCCAGCACATATAATGGGAATAAAAGTTGTCCAAAAATTGCTTCCCGGTAAAAAGAACGTGGTTGTATTTGACACGGCTTTCCATCAAACAATGCCAGGAAAAGCGTATATGTATCCATATCCTTATGAAGACTATACTGACTTGAAAGTTAGAAAATATGGATTTCATGGGACTTCTCACAGATATGTAAGTGAAGTGGCAAGAGAAATGTTAGGAAAAGAAGATTCTAAAATTATAGTTTGTCACCTTGGAAATGGAGCAAGCATTTCAGCAGTTCAAAATGGTAAAGTCGTAGATACATCAATGGGAATGACACCGCTTGCAGGAGTTATGATGGGAACAAGAACAGGAGATGTAGATCCAGCCTCTGTTATTTATGTTATGAGAAAAAGAGAACTCTCTTTGGATGAAATGAACAATAGAATGAATAAACAGTCTGGGATTTTAGGAATATTTGGAGAAAGTTCAGATTTTCGTGATTTAGATACAGCAAGAAGAAACGGAAATGAAAAGGCTCAATTGGCTTATGAAATGTTCTGCTATAGAATACAACTTTATATTGGAGCTTATGTTGCAGCAATGAATGGTGTTGATGCAATTGCCTTTACTGGTGGAATTGGAGAAAATTCAGTTGGAGTGAAAAAACATATATGTGAATCGCTTTCATACTTTGGAATCGAACTTGATGAAGAAAAAAATGCACAAAGATTACCAGGAAATGTAGAGTTATCAACAAAAAATTCATTAGTTAAAATTTACAAGATTGAAACAGCAGAAGAGCTTGTAATTGCAAGAGATACTTATAGATTAACAAAATAAAAATACAGATAGCCAAACTTCAGGGTTTGGCTTTACAATAATTTACAATCAAAGAAAGGAAAACAATGGCAACATTAAATATAATTTATTACACAGGTACTGGAAATACTGCAGATATGGCAAAATACATTGGTGAAGGAGCAGAAAATGCTGGAGCTGATGTAAAATTGATAAATGTAGAAGAAGCTGACGAAAGTGCAATCAATGCTGATTTTGTAGCATTTGGATCGCCTGCTGTCGGTGCAGAAGAAATTGCACCAGAAATGGTTGAATTCTTTGAAGGGATAAAAGAACAGATTATCGGGAAAACAGTTGGGCTTTTCGGCTCTTATGACTGGGGACAAGGTGGTTGGATGGAAACTTGGCGTGAAGAAATGATAAATGAAGGATTTTCTACTGTAAATGATGGTCTTATAATTCATCTGGCTGTTGATGACGATGAAAAAATTGAGAAATGCAAGGAATATGGAAAAGCAATAGTTGGTTAATTTTAACTTTAAAAAATAAATTAATAAAATTGAGAAAATCTATAGTTTGAATAAAAATTATAACTTTTGATATCAATTTTAAATAAATTACTGTAAAATTATTCATAGTTATAAATATGGAGGAAAAATTGGGAAATTTATTAATACAGCTGGCTATAATGGTTTTTGTTGGAACTCTTATAGGATGGTTTACGAATTATCTGGCAATAAAATTGTTATTTAGACCTTATAAGGAAGTAAACCTGCTGTTTTTTAAAATACAGGGACTAATCCCTAAAAATAGGGACAGAATATCAGAAAATCTCGCTGAAACAATTGAAAAAGAACTAATTTCAGTAGAGCATATTACAGCAAAGTTAAAAGATAGCAATATTATTAATGATGATGTTTTAGATAAACTGCTTGATAAAGTCATAGGAGAAAAGCTTAAAAATAGTGTGTTAGAAAAAAATCCGCTATTAAAGATGTTTTTAAATGATTCGTTAATTGAAAAAATAAAATCATACTTTAAAAAGTCCATTTTGGAAAATAAAGAGGAAATAGTGGAAGAAATAATAAAAATCGCAGAAGACAAAATAAATTTTAAAGAAATTATGCTTGAAAAAATGAAAAATTTTTCATTAGAAGAAATGGAAAAAATTATTTTGTCTGTGTCTAAAAATGAATTGAAACATATTGAGATTATCGGTGGGGTATTAGGAGGAATAATTGCATTATTTCAGTTTTTTATAATGTTATTATTAAAACAGATATAAAGAATATTTTAAAATTTTATTTTAGAGTATTTTGGTTAATAAATGTTTTTTCTATGATTTTTTTATTATTTCTTTTTTATAAAGCAAAGGGGAACAGTCGCCATCCCCTTTGCAATCCCGGCTCGTCTAAGCATTTTCTGAAAATAAAAATTAAACTCGCTTCGCTCAAACAGTAATTTTTATTTCCAAAAAATCACGACACTTTATGTTTAATCATAACAATTATTTTGATAAAGATTCAATAGATAAATTTATTATTTTAATAATCATAAAAATTTTTGTTATAAGATTAAAATTCGAGAAGCAGGGAGAGTTCGTGGAACTTTTGTCATTAGTATTAGGTTATAACTAGTTAATCGTATTAAATTAATCATTATTGTGAAAAAAAGGATATATCCTTGTAATTTAGAAAAGAAATAACATGTAAAATATAGAAAAAATATCTATTAACAAGAATTCTTTTTATAAAATTTAAATAAAAATAACTAAACTAGAGTATTTAAAGAATTAATTTATGAAATAGAGAAAGTTTAGATGAATAAAAGAAAAATATTGAGGAGAAGGAATGAATGAGGAAAGAATATTGGAACCAAAGGAATTAGGGGAGGACAATATTCAAAGAAGTTTACGGCCAAAAACTTTTAAGGAATATATTGGCCAGCAAGATTTGAAAGAAAAAATGAATATATTTATAAAAGCTGCTAAAATGAGGAATGAATCGCTTGATCATATTTTATTGTATGGGCCTCCAGGATTGGGAAAAACTACGCTTGCAGGAGTTATTGCCACAGAAATGGGAGTGAACTTGAAGATAACGACAGGGCCTGTACTGGAGAAAGCGGGAGATTTAGCGGCTATTTTGACTTCTTTGGAGGAAAATGATATTTTGTTTATTGATGAGATTCATAGATTGAATACATCGGTAGAGGAAATTTTGTATCCTGCAATGGAAGATGGGGAACTGGATATTCTTATCGGGAAAGGGCCGTCTGCAAGAAGTATTCGTGTAGAATTGTCACAATTTACGCTAATCGGTGCGACAACAAGGGCGGGACAGTTAAGTACACCGCTTAGAGACAGATTTGGAGTTACTCATAGAATGGAGTACTATCAATTAGAAGAATTGAAAGAAATTATACGAAGAGGAGCAAATATTCTTAATATTTCGTATGATGAAGAAGGAATTACGGAAATCGCCAAAAGAAGCCGAGGAACTCCTAGAATTGCAAACAGGCTTTTAAAAAGAGCAAGAGACTTTGCATTGGTGGAAGGTTCGGGTGTTTTGGAAAAAGAAAGCGTTGATGGTATTTTGAGGCTTTTGGGAGTAGACGATAACGGACTTGATGAATTAGATAGAAATATCCTGCTTTCAATTATAAATGTGTATAATGGAGGGCCTGTTGGAATTGAAACATTGTCACTTTTACTTGGGGAAGACAGACGAACGATAGAAGAAGTTTATGAGCCATATTTGGTAAAAATAGGGTTTATAAAAAGAACACCACGTGGTAGAGTTGTAACCGAATTTGGCTATAAGCATTTAGGAATTGAAAAAATATTTAGTGAAAAAGAATAAAATGTGATAATATTATTTTGAAACAAGACTTAAAAATTATGATTATTTTTGCCTGCTCAAATCTTTAAAATTTTTATGTAGATAGGGTTAAAATATGATAAAAAGTAAAAAAAATGAGGTGAAAAACTGTTGTTGACAGTAATAGCGGAAAAAGAAAATATTGATGAAAATAATGGAAAGATTCTGATAAAAGATAAATCAGACTGCAATCATATCCAAAATGTTTATCGTCTAAATATAGGCGATGAATTACGGATAATTAATGGTGAATATGAATATTTTACAAAAATTATTGAAATCTCAAAAAAGGAAGTTGCTGTAAAAATATCGGAAAAAAAAGAAGACAGCTACTCTTTAAATGTAAATATTGATGTTGCAATGGGAATTTTGAAAAATGATAAAATGAATCTGGCAATACAGAAACTGACGGAAATCGGTGTAAATAAGATAATTCCTTTAAAGACAGAACGAGTTGTTGTAAAAATTAATGAAAAAAAAGAAAAATGGGACGTAGTTGTAAGGGAAACACTAAAACAGTGCAGAGGAATAAAATTTACTGAAATTACGCCTGTGAAAAAACTTGTAGAAATCGAATATTCTAAATACGATAAAATAATCTTTGCTTATGAAAATAGCGATGAATCAAAACCTTTGTCAGAAATAATAAAAAAAGAAGATAAAAATATTTTATACATAATTGGTCCAGAAGGTGGGATTACCCAAGAGGAAGTTAATTTTTTAAAAGAAAACAAGGCAATAGAAATTAGCCTAGGAAAACGTATTTTAAGAGCAGAAACTGCGGCAATTGTGGTGTGTGGTATTATTGCCAATTTTTATATATAATTTTTTATTTTTCTAAAAATTGAGAAATAAATTGAAAATTAGTCAAATATATAATATAATATACCTTAGTAGTGGTATCGTAATAATTTTTTTGTGAAATTTTGATGAATTAAAAAATTTTAAAATAAAAAATTGAAATAGATTTAATAAATAAAAATAATATAATAAAGAAAGGAAATTTTTAGAATGAGTGAAATAAGTAATAATTATGAAAAAGAAGTTCAAGAGATAATTAATATTATGGAAGATAAGAAAGCACAGGATATAAAGGTATATGATATGAGAGGGAAATCTCCGTTTTTTGATTATTCAATTTTATGTACTGGGAGTTCTTCTAGAAATATTGAGGCAATAGCAACTGATATAAAGAAAAGCCTTGAGAATGTGAAAAGTGTGGAAGGACTTGATGAGGCAAACTGGGTTTTAATTGATGCTGGGGATTTGATTATTAGCGTATTTAGTAAGGATGCAAGAGAATATTACAGATTGGATGATTTTTACAATGGGGTAAATGATAAAAATATTGAAATTGATGAAAATGTTGGGGAATAGGCACAGTCTTATTTAAATGGTGTATTTTAAGGTGTTTAATTGAGGAAAAAATGCAATAAAATATGAAGAGGAAAATTATGAGAGAATTAGATAAAGAAGAAAAAAGCATACGGTTTGTCGCCTTTCTCATTCTTGTGGGAATAGTTTTTTTAATTATGGTGATACAACTGTTTTCATTGCAGATATTAAATGCTTCACAATATGCAGAACAAGCGTTACAAAATAGAATTAGAACAAATATAATAAAAGCAACACGTGGAGAAATCTATGATAGGGAAGGAAAACTTCTTGCCAAAAATACCACAGGTTACCAACTGATACATTCACATACTCATACTCTGGAACCAAAAGATTTGGCACTTCTAAATGAAGTGAAGAATATGAAAACAGTACAAGAAATTGATGCAAGACTTTCTAGCGAACGTCCTGCAGTTGCTAAACGTATTAGAGAGACAATATTTGATATAAACAAGATAAGCCAGCTAACAGCTTATCCAGTAGATTATTTAATAGATAGATTCTTTAAGCAGCAGAGAATGGGAACGGATAAAAAGATACTTGTTATTGAAGATTTGGATAAGCAAGTGGCATTAAGAGCAATTGAAAAGATTGATAATGACAGAATTGATATTGTTGAATATAATAAAAGATTTTATCCAGAAGATTCACTTGCTTCACATGTTATTGGATATGTAAAACCAATTAGTGAAAAGGAATACGAGCAGCTGAAAAAGGATGGCTACAGAAATAGCGACCTAATTGGTAAAAAAGGTGTGGAACGTTCTTATGACAAAGAAATGAAGGGGCAGGACGGGAAAGAAAATGTAGAAGTTGATGCTAAAGGAAATGTTATAAGACAAGTGGAAACAAGTGAGAGCGTTGCAGGAAAAAATATTTATCTTTCTATTGACATGGAGCTTCAGAAATATATGACAGAAGCTTTTGAAGGAAAAAGTGGAGCATTTATCGCAATGGAAGCTAAAACTGGGAAAATTATTGCATTTGTAAGTAATCCAGAAATCAGTCTAAATCTTTTAAGTTCAAGAATACCTGACAATCAATGGAATGAACTTGTAAATTCAAAGGCAAAACCTCTTGTAAATAAAGGTATCGCAGGACTTTATCCACCAGGATCAACTTTCAAGGCGATTACTGGGATGGGAATACTGGAATCTGGAATTTCTCCAACTGAAACTGTAACTTCGACAGGACAGTACAGATATGGAAATCTTATTTTTAGAGATTCACATAAATCAGGAAATGGAGTTACTAATTTTGCAAAATCTATTGAGCAATCTGTAAATACGTATTATTATGTATTTTCTCAAAAGGCTGGAGTAAAAAATATCGTAAAATATGCAAAGGAATTTGGAATAGGAGCTAAAACAGGGATTGATATTCCTGGAGAAATGGTCGGTACTTTACCGAGTCCTGAATGGAAGAAAAATAGATTTAAGAAAAAACAGGATCAAAAATGGCTGCCGGGAGATTTGATAAACATGTCAATTGGGCAAGGATATGTTCTAGTTACGCCAATACAGATAGCTTCAGCATATCAGGCAATTGCAAATAATGGAGTTCAGCTAAAACCCACACTTATTGATAGATTTGTAAGCTATACTGGAAAAGTTGAAAATAATATGCCAAAAATTCAAAGAAAGTTGAATGTAAGTGCAAAAAATCTAAAATTATTGCAAAATGCCTTAAAACTACCTGTAAGTGGTTATGGAGGAACTGTAAAGCTATTAAAAATTGAAGGATATCCAGTTTCTGCAAAAACGGGTACAGCACAGAATTCAGGATTTAAGGATCATCATTCGTGGATAGCAGGGTATTTTCCGTCAGACAATCCAGAAATTGTATTTGTATCAATAGTTGAAGGTGGAGGATATGGAGGAGTAGCTTCTGGAAACATGGCTCTTAAATTTATATTGAAATACAGAGATAAATACGTTATAAAAAAAGCTCAAGCAGAAATGCAGAAAAAGCAAGAAGAAGAAAAGAAAAAACAGCAAGCAAATAATAAAAATTTGGTAAAAAGATAAAATAAAAATAAGGAGGTGTTTACTAAATGTCAGAAAAAGAAAAAAATGAGTTCGGAAGTCAAACTTTTAAAAGAAACTTTTCTAAAAAAGAAGAGATTAATAAAATAAAATCTGGAATGAAAAGATTTAGAAGAAAAAGCACGAATCGAAGACATTTAGATGAAAAAAATGAAATACGTTATATTCCAAGAGTAAACGACAGGAATAGACATATAGACAAGGAAGTGGATGGAAAAGAAGAAAAGATGTATGTAATTCCACTTGGAGGTATTGAGGAAGTTGGAAAAAATATGACAGCTTTTCAATATAAAGATGAAATTATTGTAGTGGATGCAGGGCTCACTTTTCCAGAAGATGAGCATTTGGGGATAGATGTCATAATTCCAGATTTTTCATATCTAGAATCAAACAGACACAAAATAAAAGGCTTACTTTTGACACATGGACATGAAGATCATATAGGAGCAATCCCTTATTTTTACCAAAAATTAGGGACAGAAAATATACCGATGTATGGTGGAAGATTAACACTTGCTCTTGCAAAAGCAAAATTTGAGAAAAAAGATGCAAAATTACCGAAAGAAAAAGTAATTAGTGGGAGAACAATCTTAAAAGTCTCAAAATATTTTACAGTTGAATTTATAAGTGTAACACACAGTATTGCAGACTGTTATGCAATTTGTATAAAGACTCCGGCAGCAACAATTTTACATTCTGGAGATTTTAAGGTAGACTTAACGCCCGTTGATGGAGAAGGATTTGATTTTGGAAGATTGGCTCAGTTAGGTGAAGAAGGTGTAGATTTATTGCTATCAGATAGTACAAATGCACAAATTCCTGGATTTACACCATCAGAAAGAACAGTTGGGGAAAGCTTGAAAGATGAATTTGCAAAGGCTGATGGAAGAATTATTTTAGCTGCATTTGCTTCACATGTGCATAGATTACAGCAAATCGTAAATATTGCATTAAAACATGGAAGAAAAATTGCAATCGACGGAAGAAGCATGGTAAAAATCTTTGAAATCTGTTCAAATCTTGGATATTTAAAAATACCGAAAGATATAATGATTGATATTGATAAAGTTGAAACTTATCCAGCTGACAGAGTGCTTATTTTGTGTACTGGAACACAAGGGGAGCCTCTTGCTGCGCTTTCAAGAATTGCAAATGGAACGCACAAATATATTTCACTAAGGGAAGGGGATACAGTTGTAATTTCGGCAACGCCTATTCCTGGAAATGAAAAAGCGGCAACAAAAAATATAAATCAGCTTATGAAACGTAATGCAGATGTTGTATTTGAAAAAGGAATTGGAATACACGTATCAGGACATGGATGCCAGGAAGAACAGAAACTTATGTTAAATCTAGTAAAACCTAAATTTTTCCTTCCTGTACATGGAGAATATGCAATGATAAAAAAACATAAGGAATTGGCAGTTGCAGTAGGAGTACCTGAAAAAAATGTTATTTTATCAGAGAATGGAGCAAAACTGGAATTGTCGAAAACTAAATTCAGAACAGCAGGAAAAGTACCTAGTGGTGCAACATTTATCGATGGATTTGGAATTGGGGATATTGGGAATGCTGTGTTGAAAGATAGACAAAATCTGGCAGATGACGGAATAGTTATTATTTCGATTTCTCAATATAGAAATGGTAAGTTTAATAAACAAGTTGAGCTTGTAACACGTGGTTTTGTGTATAATAAAGATGCAGAAAGCTTATTATCAGAAACAAAAGAGCTGATTAAGATGGAACTTAGCAGCATGGAAAATGAAGGAATAAAAGAGATTGGTAAGATTAAACAGAGAATAAGAGCGAAAATAGGAGAGTTCCTAAATAAAGAAACAGATAGAGAGCCTATTATTTTACCAATTATAATGGAGGTTTAGAATGATACAGCTTTCAAGTAAAGAGAGAGCTTTTTTAAAGAAATTGGCACATAACTTGGATCCAATTGTAAGAATTGGAAAGGATGGAATTGATGAAAATGTACTAAAGTCAATTGCAGAAGTTGTGAAAAAAAGAGAATTGATAAAAGTAAAAATATTGCAAAATTCATCGATTGAATTTGACAGGGAAATGGGAGATGAAATTGCTCAGAAAACAAAATCAGTTTTTGTAGATAAAATAGGAAAAGTACTGATATTTTTTAAGCCTAAAAATAAAAAGGATGCAAAAGTTACTCCTGAATTTAATGAGTTTAAAAAAAATAAGACTAAAAAATAGAAAGAAAACAGAGAGGAAAAAATAAATGAGTGGAGGAATACTGTTTGGAAATAGGCTTCTTGATGTTGCGGCGATTTCATGCTTTTCGGCACAGTTCTATAAAGTTTTTTTTCCTGTGTTCAAGGGACAGAAACCACAATGGACAAGGCTTATCCAGACTGGTGGTATGCCGAGTTCTCATGCTTCAACAGTTGTTTCTCTTGTAACAGGTGTATCTTTACTAAAGGGACTTAATTCCATTGAATTTGCAATTTCCATGGTATTTGCTGGAATTGTCCTGTATGATGCGACAGGAGTACGTCAGCAAGCTGGAAAACATGCGAAAGCTTTGAATACACTTATAGAAGCAATTGAACATCACGAAGGAATAGAAATAATCAATGAAAAATTTAAGGAGTTGCTGGGACATACTCCAATAGAAGTATTTTGGGGAAGTGTACTAGGAGTTGTCGTAGGACTTTTATTTAAGGGCTATATATTGGGCTAAATATTTTTAATGTAAAAATCACAGTTATTAAGTTAGCTGTGATTTTTTATAAGTTTTAAAGGATTTTAGCTAAAAAGACTAATAAAAATACAAAAAATATGATAAAATATATTGTATATTCAAATTTTTCTAAAATTATTTGAATATATTTGAGAGGAGATTGATAAAAGTTAGGAAAATTAAATAAAATTGAATTAATAATTTAAAGGGAAAAAATAAATAGAAAATTGGAGGAAAATATGAAACATACAGTAGCGATTGTTGGTAGACCTAATGTGGGGAAATCAACGTTATTTAATAAGCTGGTAGGTGACAGGCTGTCTATCGTGAAGGATGAGCCAGGAGTTACTAGAGACAGGCTTTATCGTGAGATGGAGTGGAGCGGAAAAGAGTTCATCTTGGTAGATACTGGAGGGCTTGAGCCACGTACAGAAGACTTTATGATGGGGAAAATTAAGCAGCAGGCACAGGTTGCAATTGACGAGGCGGATGTAATTATATTTCTGGTAGATGGAAAAGCTGGGATTACTGGGCTTGACGAGGATGTGGCAACTGTGCTTAGAAGGCAGGATAAAAAGGTTGTTGTAGCTGTAAACAAGATTGACAATTATATGCGTGACCAGGAAAATATTTTTGAATTTTATGGACTAGGATTTGAAGAAGTTATTGGAATTTCTGGGGAGCATAAGACTAATTTGGGAGATTTGCTTGATGCTGTAATTAATAAATTTGAGAATAAGAAAATAAAAAGGACAGAAGAAGGACTTAATATTGCAATTCTTGGAAGACCAAATGCTGGAAAATCTTCACTTGTAAATAAGCTTTTAAATGAAGAACGTTCGATTGTAAGTGATATTGCCGGAACGACTAGAGATTCGATTGACTCGAGTTTGAGATATAACGGAGAAACTTATACATTAATTGATACAGCGGGAATCCGTAGAAAATCCAAAGTGGAAGATGACATTGAATATTACAGTGTGTTACGTGCAATAAAAGCTATAAAAAGGGCAGATGTGTGTGTGTTGATGCTAGATGCAACAGAACTTTTGACAGATCAGGATAAAAGAATTGCAGGGATGATCTATGAGGAGAGAAAGCCGATTATTATTGCAGTAAACAAATGGGATTTGATTGAAAAGGATAACAACAGTGTGAAGGAATTTACGGCTTTGATAAAAGCAGACTTAGCATTTTTAGATTATGCTCCAATTGTTACAATTTCGGCATTGACTGGGAAAAGGACGTTGAATATACTAGAACAGGCTAAATTTATCAATGAAGAATACCATAAAAAGATATCAACTGGACTATTGAATCAGATCTTGGCAGAAATGATAGCACAGAATCCAGTACCTACAAGAAAAGGGCGGGCAGTAAAAATAAATTATGCGACACAGGTAAGTCAGGCACCGCCAAAATTTGCATTTTTTGCGAACAATCCAGAATTAATACATTTTTCTTATCAAAGATATATTGAGAATAAATTAAGAGAATATTTTGGATTTGAAGGGTGTCCGATTGATATTGTGTTTAATAAGAAAAGTGACAAGTCCTTTGGATAAATATTAACGAATAGAAAGGAAGAACAAATGAAGTTTTATGATGAAGAAAAATTATTAAAACTAAGAAATGTACTAATTGTTGTGGTTTTATCACTTTGGGCACTTTTATTGTTTTTTAAGGTTTATGATAATTTTGCAAAATCAATACGAATGGTTACAAGTACCATTTTTCCCTTTATTTTGTCGTTTGTAATAGTGTACTGTCTAATGCCTTTTATTGATATGATTAGTAAAAAAGATAAAAATGAAAATTTTATAAAGAATAGTAAACTGGATGAGCTCGAAAAAATTGAAAAAATGGGTGTGGACAATGAAGAAAGAAGTAAAAAAATGAAATTGTTCAATGAACTTTCCAGTAAAAATAAAAAAGAAAAATACAAGTTAAATCGAACTACTGCGATTTTAATAGTATTATCAGTATTTTTTATAGTTTTTCTTTATATAGTTTTGACGATTGTGCCAATAATTACAAAACAAATATCAAGTCTTATAGACTTTTTATTAAAAAATCAGGAAAAACTGCAAAACAACTTTTTTGGTTTTCTTGAAAGCAATAATATTGATTTACGAAGTTCGCTTATGAGTTCTAAGGATGCAATTGTATCTAATGCCATAACAGTTGTAAGCTCAAGCTTTTCGTTGATAAGCAGTACATTTAGTTTATTATTTATGACGCCTATTTTTACTATAATGCTGATTTTCAGCTATGATAATATTGAAAATGGGGTAAAACGAATTTTACGTAATATGAACAGGGAGGACATGATAGTCCTTATAAAGCATATGGATGAAACTATTGGAAAATACATTCTTGTAACGGCACTTGACAGTATGATAGTCGGAGTTGTGTCATTTGTTATATTTTACTTTCTAAAAATGGATTATAGTATGCTTTTTTCGATAATTGTAGGGTTTGGAAATGTAATACCGTTTATTGGACCGTTTATTGGGCTTATTCCAGCAATATTGTATGCTTTTACAAAGTCGTTTAAGCTGGTAATTCTGATAGTAGTACTAATTACGATTGTTCAGACAATAGAGGCGAATATAGTAAAACCCTGGCTGACAGGAAAATCTGTAAAAATGCACCCAATTACGACACTTTTGGTAGTTCTTATTGGAGGAGCGTTATTTGGGATCGGGGGAGCATTCATTGCTATTCCTGTGTATATCATAGTTAAATTGACATGGCTATTCTATTGGGAAAAATATATGGAAAAAAACAAATAAAAAAGTAAAAATAAGGATGTGATTATGTTTATGATTAACAATGGAAAGATGGAAATTCAAAAATGTATTTATTTTACAATTTCAAAAATGTTTAGAATGGTAAACAAAATAGCGGAAGAATCATTCGAAAAATTGGATATTTATCCAACACATGGCTTTCTTATGATTATTTTGAAAGAAGAGGAAAATGGACTTACAGTAAATCAAATTTCAGAAGCACTTGCCATAGCACCTTCAACAGTTACAAGATTTGTTGACAAGCTTGTTTCAAAAGGATATGTAGAAAGAAAAAAATCTGGAAAGAATTCATTTACAAAAATAACGGAAGAAGGACTTAAAATAATGCCTAATATTTACAAAGCATGGCACGGAATTTCGGAAAAAATAGAAGAAGTTGTTGGAAATGAAGAATATTTGAGAAAAAAAGGGGAAGATTTCAAGGAATTTGCAGATATATTAGGTAAAGACAAGAAATATGACAAGATAAGCGAAGATTTTGATTTTTGGATTATTTAATTACATGTATTTAAAGCTTTGCAAAACAATCATAACTTTTGTATTTAGTGAGTAGTTTTGTTTAAAATTACTAAAAAACTAATGGATGTGATACTTTCCTAAAATAAATTGTTATAAGAATAAAAGTGTGATATAATTTAGCAAGCAATAATTAAATATAAAAGGTTGTTGAAAAAATGAAAAAAATGAGATATAAAAGATTGTTTATTTTGCTGTTTTGTATAATACTTCTCGGAAGACTGGATGCTGCAGGAGAAGTAATAGAACTGGAAACACAAAAATCTACAATAAATCTGGAAACAGAAGAAATAAATACCGAAGGTAATGTTACCGTAAAATATGGAGATTTTACAATAAATGCAGATAGACTGAAAAAGATTGCTAACAAAAATATTCTCTCAGGATCTGGAAATGTTGAATTTACTCAAGGTTCTCAAATTATAAAAGCTGATAACCTTATTTTTGATATGGATACAAAATTAGCTAAGATATTTAATTCAGAAAGTTATGATGCTAAGCTAAAATTACGTTATGGTGGCGAGGAGACTCTAGCTGAGGGAAATAAGGCAGTTTTTATAAAAAATGGATGGTTTACAACGAGTCCATACGAAAATCCAAGTTACAAGATAAATGCAGAAGAGCTGGAAATATATCCCAACAGAAAGGCTATTGCGAGAAATATTGGAATCTTCGCAGGAGGAAAGACATGGCTTAAGCTACCATATTATGTGACGTCCCTAAAACCTTCTACTCAAAGAGCAACATTATTTCCATATATTGGAATGGACAGTGATAGGGGCTTTTTTGGAATAATGGGATTTGATTATGATTTAGGTCCGCTTGCACAGGGATTTGTGGACTTTGAGCTAAGTACGAAGCAGAAATTGGCAATAAAATTTTCAAACGACTATGCCTTTTGGGGAAATAATTCAGGAAATATATTTATAAACAGATTCGTTGTTCCAATTGGAAATCATCATAAGGAATGGGATTTTAAATGGAATCACAAGGTAAAAAATACTCCTAAAAAAGAAAAAGAAGACAGGAAATTTTATGACGTAGGATACGGAATATGGGATTTAAACTATCAAAATATTACAACAAACTTGATGTATGCTGTTAATGGAAACGATCTGAAGGATGACTATACTGAATTTGTAGATAAGTACAAACAAATTGGATTCTGGAATCTGAATATCAATCAGGAGCTCGGGCAGAATGGGGAATTGAATGCGAAATATTACTGGACGCAGGACAAGCATGCGCTTAAAGCGTTGACCGAAATAAATGATCAAATTATGGATGCTGACAATTTAGATCCGCGTAGAACAGATGTTGATTTATATAAAAGTATAAAATATACAAATGGAAACAATAATGTTGCGATAACAGTTGATAATGAAGATTTTCGGGATATTAACCCAGGATATGTGGGAGATTTAAATTCATATAGAAAAAAACGTAACTATGAAATTGATTTTAGAGGACCGAAAATAAAATTTGATTATTTTGATTCTGACAAGGACGAATATGGAGAGTTACTTGGAATGCGTGATCGTGGTGATGATAAAACGATTCACTGGGTTCAGAATGTCGCGTATGACAAAAGAGAAGAGTGGGGACTAACTTTTGGAAATTACTATCCATTCAGAGAAAGTGATTTTTTTGGCTATCAGCCAAGAACAAGATATCAGAATCTGACAAATACTTTGTATTTTGGGGTACAAGTAAAGAAAGTTGATATAAGAAAAAAAGAATACGAGTATGACTATACTAGAGATAACGAAAATTACAACACTTTATTCTTGAATCCGTTAACTACTGATGAGAGCAGAATATACAAAGTTTATCAAGACAATGAAACAATTCGCCGTCCAAAGAAAATTATCTATGAAAAATACAGGCTTCAAAAGTTTAATGTGGGGAATGATAGGATTGATATTCCGTTTAAGAATTCATATATTGGATATAATATGGCATTTGAGAACAGGGATTATAGTAGCTTAGGGGTACCTGAATTTGTTAATGGACGGAAAGTGGAGGATCTAGATTCTCAGACAGGATACAGGGTAGCGAGGGATTCGAGCGGAGAAATCATAAGACAAAGTCCTTCAATAAGAATCTTTACGCTGGATACACGTCTATTTACAACATTTTTTGACAATACATCAAAGAAAAATAATAAATATGACGTAAAAGTTACAAATGATGCGACTGTTACATTTCAGAAAACAACAGCAGGAAGTGCAACATACAATGGATTTGATGTTGTAGAAGTGCCTACAAACGCATTAGGACTTAGAAATGACTTCAATTATCATATAGGAAATGTAACGTTTAATTATAACTTGACAATGAGAGATGATAGGCATTTTAAGGATAACTGGTTAAAAAATAGATATGTCAGAAATTACTTCAAGGCTGATATTGCAAATAAAAGATTTGTAAGCTTTGATTTTGCTAATAATGAAGAATATGAATTTGAAAACTTCAAGGCTATAAGGGATTTTAATAGAGAGATTCAATATGGGTATCTTTCAGATGCAGGAGATAACTTTCTTTATCGTTTTGAAGAAAAGAATAAACAATTATTCCCTCATAACACAAGTCTTGGATGGAATCAGAAAGTTTACAAGGAATCCATGAAGGAAAGAACATTTGGGATAAACTACAATGAATGGGGATTTGAATATACAAATCTCGTAAACAAAGCAAACGATATTTATGGAGATAATCCAAATTTTGGTTATCCTGCACTAAAATTGAAGACAAATTATCATAGATTGGGATTTGTTTATGATACATCAAAGATGAAGAATAAAAAATTTGAATCAGATCATTATTTTAGGATAAATTTTGGATTTGGTAAAAAGATATATAGAGACTTGAATAATACCCCGGTAAATATTATTGATGATAGATATATTCGTGGAAATGACTATACGACAATAGGATTTCTGTACAGATATGAAAATAATGCTCAACCGAAGTTTGCAGTAGATATAGAAAAAAAAGAAAAGACAAAGGAAAATAAAATTATAGAATCTGAAAATCATATTAAGGACATAAACTTAGTAAAAAATTCAAATACTCAAGAATTTTCTATTAATAATGCCAACAAATCTTCAATTGATAAAATAGTTGTCAATAGCGACGACAGACTTTTTCTTAGCAGAGAAGAAGAGGAAGCATATAAAAGTTATGTCGAAGAGGAAAATTATCGTCAAAACAAGTTCAGCCTGAATGATTTCAATACAAAATTACAGAATTTAAGAAGCCATAAAAAATATTTCCAAATTGGAATGGACATGCAAATAGATGGATCTGATGCGGCTAATCCAAGTGGAATGAAAGGATTTGACAAAGTTAATGACTTATCCTTCAAGATTGAGGCTGGATATTTGGAAAAAATGTTTATCAGATATGCCTTTATAATGGAAAGACCTGATAGAATATATAGAAATAATCCGACACGTAACAGCACATTTGATTTCAGAAAGCATGAACTTGAAGGAAAATATATGTTTTCAAGAGATCCTGACAAGCCTTGGTGGGTTGGTGGAAAACTTCAATATGTTCAGAATGGAGCACAAAAAGCTTCTGATCCTGAAATCTATGAAAGTTCGTGGTATGCTAAGAAAGTTAATAAGCTGACATTGGGAATGGCAACTTTAAGCCACCGTTTTGAAAATATCGAATGGGAAATTGGAGCAGGAATGAAATGGGATAAGCCAAATAACAAAAAGCTAGGCTATTATCCAGTAGTATCTCTTAAATTTGGAATAACACCATTCCCTGAAAAAAATGCACAGTTTAAATATTCTGGAAAAGGATTTGAATTTGGAGCAGGATTATAAAAAATATAATAATGGGATAGACATTAGAAGTACTGATAAACTGTATTTTCTAATGTTTTTTCATATATTGGACTGTTAAAATTAAAACTTGTAATTTGAGCAGAATAGTCAAACTATTAAATTTATTTAGGGAGATGGAAAAAATGAAAAAATATACTCTTGAAATATGTGTAGACAGTGTGAAATCAGCGATAAATGCCCAAAGAGGTGGAGCAACAAGACTAGAACTTTGCAGCAACTTAATAATAGGGGGAACTACTCCTACCAAAAGTTTATTTAAAGAAGTGAAAAAAAATGTAGATATTCCAATAAATGTATTAATACGTCCTAGATTTGGAGATTTTTTGTATTCAGACTATGATATAAATATTATAAGGAATGAAATAAAAATATTTAGAGAAGCGGGAGTTAATGGAATAGTTGTAGGAGTTTTAACTAAAGATGGAGAGATTGATGTGGATAATATGAAGAAATTTATAGATGAGGCTCAGAATATTCCAATAACATTTCATAGGGCATTTGATGTGTGTAAAAATCCAATAAAAGCATTTCATCAGCTGCAGGAACTAAAAATTCAGAATATATTAACATCTGGACAGGCACAAAATTGCCTAAAAGGTAAAAAATTGCTAAAAGAACTGGTTGATCTTTCAAATAAGAATAATGAAAAAACGAGAATACTTGTTGGGGCAGGACTAAATATTGAAAATATTGAGGAAATAGCGGATTTTACAGGTGCAGTTAATTTTCATTTTTCTGCAAAAAAAATTAAGCAAAGTAAAATGAAATATAGAAAACAGAATGTAAATATGGGATTAAAAGAATTTGATGAGTTTGAAATTTTGGAAACAGATGATAAGTTGGTAAGAAAAATGACTGATTATTTGCAGAAAAGATTTTGAAAATATTAAAAAAAGCCAGATTATCAAGTTTGGCTTTTTTAATATATAAAAATTTATAGTATATAGAGGTTCTAAGCTAGATACAATGGAGCTTAGTATAAATTATAAAATTTTTACTTCAAATTCATTAAATGATTTTTTGTAATTTTCTAAAAAATCTTTTTTGTCTTTTTCACAAATAAACACATCAAAATTTGATAAATTACTAAATTTATAATTTCCCAAAATTCCTAATTTTCGGTATTCAGTTGCAAGAAAAATCTTTTTGGAGATATTCATTATTTCTTTTTTTGTATTTCCATCGTTTGCTTCAAAATTCATTACTTTTCCAGCTTCCAGATCGATTCCGGCACTTCCGATGAAAGATTTGTCAACATTGTATTTTTTTATGTAATCAATCGCTTCGATCCCCACATTTCCACCGATTTCCTTATTATACTCCCCACCAATCATAATAATATCTATTTTTGAATTTTTATTAAAATGAGTAGTAATGCTGGGCATATTCGTTATTAAGGTCATTTCCTTTGAGGAATTTGCAAGATATTCGGCGGCGATGTAATTTATACTTGTAATATCAAAAAATACAGTTTCCCCATCTGTAATATTGTCAATGATTTTTCTGGCAATAATTTCCTTATTTGTTGTTCTATTAATAATTCTTTCCTCAAGGGTACTTGTGTGAACTAATTCCTGTAGCAGAATTGCTCCTCCATGAGTTCTTTTGAGCTTGCCTTCTTGTTCCAATCTTTTCAGATTTTTCCTTATAATAACTTCTGAAACATTGAATTTCTTGGCTAAGTCAGTAACTTTTACTTTTTTCTCATTTTTTAAAATTTCCAGTATTTTTTCTAGTCTTTCATCTAAAAACATGCTAAATCTCCAATGCTTTTTTATAATTACTTAAATTATATCAAAATTCATTTAATATTTCAAAGTTTTATAAAAAGTTGAAGCGTACCTAAAATTCTGGATAAATAGTTTAAGGCAGTTAATTTCATTAATTTTAAATGATTTTTAAAATGCCCAATTCCCTTTTCTAAATACAGGAACTCTTGTCCCATCTTCCAAAATTCCATCAATATCCATTTCCGCATCACCAATCATAAAGTCAACGTGGGAAATAGACTGATTAATGTGAGCTTTTTCAAGTTCTTCTTCAGTCATTTTTGTACCATCTTTTAGAGTAGTTGGGTATGCTGCACCCAATGCCAGATGGTTTGAGGCGTTTTCATCAAATAATGTCTGGTAATAAAGAAGCCCAGAGTTAGAAATAGGGGAATCATTCGGCACAAGGGCAACTTCTCCAATTCTTCTCGAACCTTCATCAGTATCAAGCAGCTGCTTCAAAATCTCATATCCTTGCTCCGCTTCAAAATCCACAACTTTTCCATCTTTAAAAGTTAATTTAAAGTTATCAATGATATTCCCTTGATAAGAAAGTGGCTTTTTATTTGAAACATAACCATCTACACGGTCTCTATCTCCAGCTGTAAATACTTCTTCTGTCGGCATATTTGGCAAGAAATCCGCCCCTTTCGCATTTTTACTTCCAGCTGCTACCCAAATGTGATTTTTAGGAAGTCCTACTGTCAAGTCAGTACCTTTTGAAGTATAATGAAGTGCTATAAAGTTTTTATTGTTTAAAAATTCAGCTTTTTCAGTCAAATTTTGTCTATGTTCTTCCCAAGCCTTAACCGGATCAGTTTTATCAACTCTTACAGTCTTTAATATTGCATCAAGCAGTTTTTCCTGTGCAATGTCAGTATTTGCTTCATCTGGGAATACAAGTTTTGCCCAGTCTGCTGAAGGATAGCTAGCAATTGTCCATGAATTTATATCTGTCATAATGCATGTTCTGTAATGTTTATAGGCTTCTCCAGCATTTTTTGTCAATGCTCCCAGCTTTTCAGCATCAATTCCAGCAAATAAATTTGGAGAACTGCTTAAAATGTGGATAAATACGACATTATTGTCAAGATAATCATTTCTTTCGTCAATTGCCCATTGTGGAATGTGTGAATAGACTTCTTTTGATTGATATTCAGCATGAAGTCTTGATAATTTATCATCTGTCAATTTAACATGAACATCACTTGCTCCCACTTGATAAGCTAATTCTGTAACCTTATAGACTAACGGTAAAGCATCAGTTGTACAGTTTACCCAGACTTTCTGCCCTTTCTGTACATTTGCTCCAATTTTTACAATTACTTCTGCATATTTACTTAATTTTTCTTCAAAGTTGTTCATTTAATTTTTCCTTTCAAATTAAAATTTTTAATCTTTATAATTAGGTTGATATCCGAATTCTAGCGAAACTACACTATCTGAGAATTTATCATTATATCTTTTAGTAGGGCTAGAATATTGCCTTTTAAGTCTTGGTGTTACAATACCATTTATTCCGAACGAAAATTTATTTTTTTGAACACCAATACCAATAGCTCCATATCCATTTAATGGCATAGCTTTTATTTTTCCGCTACCACCATTTTTATCAGTCCATTTTACACTCCCATTTGCAACTGATAAACCAAATGAAAATTTAGTATAGATTCCATTGTCTGTTCCTGTTCCCACCATAAAATAAATTGGAACTGAAAACAAATTTCCTGAATTATTATTTATATCTTTTCCTTTAACTTTCAAAGAATTATACATTACTCCCATTCCTAAACCCATTATAGCATTATCATCAATACCAGCTTTTCCTTCAAATGAAATTTTAACTCCACTTCCTGTAACACCTTTAACAGGACTATTTTTGTCATTATTGTTTTTTTGTTTACCATAAATAGGGCTTACAACAATTTCTTCTCTTTCTCCGTATGCCATTGCAAGCGGCGTTAATAACATAAACATTAAAAATAATTTTTTCATTCTAAATTCTCCTTATTGCATAAATATTTAATTTTTGAAAATTTTTACTTTTGTAATTTTATTAAAGAATTTTTTATTATTCATATCTAGGAGCATAACCAAATTCTAGTGAAATCAGACCGTCTGAAAATTTATCTCTGTAGTTTTTAGTAGGACTTGAATAGCTTCTTTTAAGTTTTGGTGTTGAAGCAACGCTTATTCCAGCTGAGAATCTATTTTTTTGAACACCGATACTAATAGCACCATATCCGCTAACTGGAGCGGCTTTTATTTCTCCGTGACCACCGTTTTTATCAGTCCATTTTACGTTTCCGCTTGAAAGTGATAAACCAAATGAACCTTTAGTATAAATTCCATTGTCTAATCCTGATCCTAGTGTCAAATAAATTGGAACGGAAACTAAATTTCCTGAACCGCTATTTATACCATCTCCTTTGACTTTTAAAGCATTGTATACTATCCCTGCTCCAATTCCTGCTCCAGAATCATCAACAAATGGCTGTCTTCTTTCAAATGAAATTTTAACTCCACTTCCTATTACATTTTTTACTTCTTGATTAATATCATTTTTTTTCTGTCCTCTATAACTCCCATAACTAGGACTTATAAAAATTTCTGCTCTTTCATCTGCTATTGCAAGCGGCGTTAATAACATAAACATTAAAAATAATTTTTTCATGTTAAATTCTCCTTATTGTATAAATATTTAATTTTTGAAAATTTTTACTTTTGTAATTTTATTAAAAACTTTTTTATTATTCGTATTTAAGAGCATATCCAAAATCTAGTGATATTGAAGCTCCACTTAATATAATGTTATCTCTGTAATGTTTAGTAGGGCTGGAGTATGTTCTTTTTGCTTTTGTTGATGTGCTGGCACTTACTCCTATTGAAAATCTGTCTTTTCTGACTCCAATACCGAAAGCAGCATATCCAGTTAATGGTCTAGCCTTTATTTTTCCAGAACCTCCGTTATTATCAGTCCATTTTACACTTCCGTTTCTAACTGCAAAGCCAGCTGAAAGTTTTGTATATATTCCATTATCTGTTCCTGTTCCAAATATCAAATAAAGTGGGATTGAAACTAAATTTCCTGAATTACTTTTTACACCATTTCCTTTAACTTTCAAAGAATTATATGAAACTCCTATTCCTGCCCCTACTACAGCTTCACTTCCATCACCAAATGAAGCTATTGTTTCTTTTGAAAGTTTAACACCGCTTCCAAGTGCATATTTTCCAACTTTAGAGCCATTTTCCTTTCTTTGAGTAACATAAGTTGGACTTACAACAATTTCAGATCTATATCCATATGTCGCCATTGCAAGTGGCGTTGATAGCATAAACATTAAAAATAATTTTTTCATAAAAAATCCTCCTTGTATAATATTTTTTATTTATTATCGTTATAAAACTGTAAATCATTATATTTTTTACTTTTAAAAATAGTTAACTTGAAATTAGAATTATTATTTTTTAATTTTTTAGCCCTTTATAAAAAATTAATTCTTAAATCCATTTGGATTTTTTTTCTGCCAGTTCCAAGAATCTCTACACATATCTTCGATAGTGTATTTTGCTTCCCAGTTTAATAATTTTTTGGCTTTTGAGGCATCAGCATAACAAACAGCAATATCTCCTGCTCTCCGTGCATCAATTATATAAGGAATTTCTTTTCCAACAGCTTTTTCAAAATTATGTAAGATTTCAAGGACGCTATACCCTTTTTCACTTCCTAAATTTATCGCCTCAAAACCAAGATTTTTGTTATTAAATAAATAATTTAATGCTGCTGAATGTCCTGCTGCCAAATCGTTTACATGAATGAAATCTCTTATACAAGTTCCGTCAGTAGTGTTGTAATCATTTCCAAAAATATGTAATTTTTCCAATTTTCCAACTGCAACTTGAGTTATATAAGGGGAAAGATTATTTGGAATTCCATTTGGGTCTTCTCCAATTCTTCCGCTTTCGTGAGCCCCTAATGGATTAAAATATCTAAGTGCAATAATGTTCCAAGTCTTATCAGATTTTGCTAAATCCATTAAAATATTCTCGATAATTACTTTTGTACGTCCATAAGGATTTGTAACTTCTCCCATTGGATCTGTTTCCACGAAAGGAACTTTATCAGAAATTCCGTAAACCGTAGCCGAAGAACTGAATACAATATTTTTTACATTAAATTCTTTCATCATTTCAAGCAAAGTAATCATACCAAATAAATTATTTTCATAGTACATAAGTGGTTTTTCCACAGATTCTCCAACAGCCTTGAATCCAGCAAAATTAATTACAGCATCAATTTTATTTTCACTGAATATTTTTCGTAAACCTTCTTTATTTTTCACATCGAGTTCATAAAAAGATATTTTTGTTCCAGAAAGGTCTTCTAAAATTGTAATAACTTTTTTGTTTGAGTTGCTAAAATCATCTACTATTATTGGATTAAATCCTTTCTTTATTAAATCTAAAACTGTGTGAGAACCTATATATCCAGCTCCTCCTGGAACCAAAATTGTTTTCATAAAAATATCACTTCCTCCTAAAATTTTTTATTTCCATATTTAAACAAATTTTAAAATTATTAAATTAATTATGTAAATTAATTTTTCCCATAATTTCATCAAAAGTTTGAAATCCGTTTAAAGTTTCTAGAATTTTTCCATTTTTAAAAAGTATAAGCATAGGAAGTCCTCTTATCTTAAATTTAGCTCCAAACTCAGGATAATCGTCAATGTCAACTCTTACAATCTTACACTCTGAACTATCAGCTACTTCAGTAAGAACTTTTTCAAGCATTTGACAAGGTCCACACCAGATAGCATAAAAATCAACAAGTGTAAGCCCAGTTTGAGAAATTGTTTCATTATCAAAGTTTTCACCAGCATAATTAATGATTTTACTCATATTTTCACCTCATATTTTTATAAAGTTATATTTTCCGTTATTATACCAATTTTAATCAATTTGTGCAATTTTATTTTTTTATCAGAAAAAATTGATTTTTATTGCTTGGCAAGGTATAATTATAATGGTAAAATTAAGAAAGATAGAAAAATTTTTTATCAATAAAAATATTTTGATAATCAAAATAAAAATATTTAATTGTAAAAAGTGGAAAAACATTATATAATTAAATAAAAATAAATAATAAGGGAGGTTTTATGTTTGAAAAATTTCGGCTGAAAAAGTTATCAAAAGTTGTACAGTCGGTTATATCGAATCTTTTTGAACAGCTTGGAAAAAAAGGCCGTTTTGACACTTTTTCTAAAATAAATTTTTTAAATATTGAAAATGTCGCTTTATTATACAAAAAAAATAAAAATATTATAATAGGAAAAAGTGATGAATTTCTTAAGTTGCTAGATAAATATATTTCACATTCAGGTATAGACTTATCCTTTTTAGAAAACGTTGATTTAAAGAAGCTCATAGAAAATTTTGAACGACTTTGTGCCAATGGATATATAAATTTTATTGAAAATGATATAAGAAAAAAAATAATTGAAAAAATTACAAAATTAATAGATATTTTACCAAAGATACATTTTTGCAGTATTATATTAAATTATACTTCGATAAGTAAAAATATCAAGATTAGTAGAGCTCCACCATATAATTTTTACAAGTAATCATATAGTAATTATTTATAAAAAATTATAAATTGGAGGAAATCAAATTGAATGAAATGACAGAAATTAAAAAGGAAAATGTTGAAAACTCGAATGGAAAAAAGAAAATAGAACTGAAAGGAATAAAAATAGGAAAGTATTTTATTGAAAAACCAATAGTTCAAGGTGGAATGGGTGTTGGAATCAGCTGGGATCAGCTTGCTGGAAACGTTGCTAAAAATGGATGTCTTGGAACAATAAGTGCCATCTGTACTGGATACTATCAAAATATGAGATTTGTTAAAAAAGCAGTAAATGGACGTCCTCTTGGAACAGAAAATGCCTATAACCGTGAAGCACTTTTTGAAATTTTTAAAAATGCAAGAAAAATTTGTGGAGATAAACCACTTGCCTGCAATGTTCTTCATGCAATAAATGATTATGAAAGAGTTGTAAGGGATGCTCTTGATGCAGGAGCAAATATCATTGTTACAGGAGCTGGGCTTCCACTAGAGCTTCCAAGATTGGTAAAAGATTTTCCAGATGTGGAAATTGTGCCAATAGTTTCATCAGCTAGAGCATTGAAAATAATTTGCAGAAAATGGAAAGCAGCTGGTAAAATGCCGGGAGCAGTAATTGTGGAAGGTCCAAAAAGTGGTGGACATCAAGGTGCAAAATATGAAGAATTATTCGCACCTGAACATCAGCTAGAAGCAATCTTGCCACCTATAAAAGAGGAACGTGACAAATGGGGAGATTTCCCAATCATTGCAGCAGGTGGAATATGGGACAATAACGATATAAAAAACATTATGGCTCTTGGAGCAGATGCCGTTCAAATGGGAACAAGATTTATCGGTACTTATGAATGTGATGCAAGTGACGTACTAAAACAGGTACTTCTTGACGCAAAGGAAGAGGATATTGTAATTGTCGGATCTCCAGTAGGTTATCCAGGACGTGCAATAAAAACAAATTTAATAGAAACATTGGAGCCTAATACCAAAAAGATTAAATGTATAAGCAACTGCGTATTTCCTTGTGAGCGTGGAAAAGGTGCAAACAGAGTTGGATACTGTATTGCTGACAGCTTAGGTGATGCTTATTTAGGTAGACTTCAAAGCGGATTATTCTTTTCAGGTGCTAACGGATGGAGATTGAAGGAAATAGTACATGTAAAAGATCTGATAGATGAGCTTATGACAGAAATTGATTAAAGGCATAGTAAAAATCAGGAACAAGGGGCAAATATAGAGAAATCCCCTTGTTTTCTACTTAAATTTTATTATAAACAGTAGTCATAGATTTTAAGTTTTATTTTTAAAAATTTTTACTATGGTTCTACTATATTTGAGTTTTGCAGAAAAACTTGTGATTATTGAATCTGCTTTATTTTTTACTGGAAGATTGAAATATGGCGGTACAGACAGTCATAAAACAAAATTAAAAAACAGAGAATACAGAGAAAAATGACCAGAAATATAAGTATAAAAAGGCAGTTCTTGTGGAAATGGAGGAGAAGTAGGTAATGGCAGACGATAAATCTTTACTTGAGGATATACTGGATGTGAGAAAAAGAAGATTTAAAGATGCACTTTTTGATAATAATGATTCACAAAATTCTAAAAATAATTTTGTGAGTAAAAATAAAAATAAAATAGACATGGATGATAAGTATATGGATTTAAAAAATAAAAAAGTAAATGAAAATAATGAAATAACAAAAACTAATAGCGGAAAAATAATAAAACTGGAAAAGGTAAGAGAACAGAGAGCTAAAAGAAAAAGACTTGAAAAAGACTTTATACAGCCAAAAAAATCAGAAAATATAAATGAGAATAATCAAAAGGCTGAAAAATTGAAAAAAGTTGAAAAAATACAAGAAAAGACAGTAAAACCAACTAATCAAAATGAAAAAGTAGATTTAATCAAAAATTCTGATAAATCAGTGAAAACAGCTATAAAAGCTACAGAAATGGTAAATACAGCCAAAAAAGAGAAGTTGAACGAGAAAACGAATAAAATAATAAAAGAAGACTTAAAAAATCAAAAGAATAAAGATATATTATTTACATCTCATATTAATTCCGAAACTGATATAAGAAATATTATGAAAGATGTGATTATATCTCTTATTCCTGCTATTATTGCAGCAACTTTAGTATACGGGACAAAAGCTCTTCTAGTAATAGTAACTTCAGTTTTCTCGGCAGTAGTAACAGAGAAACTATTTTCAAAAATCTTTCTGAATGATGGAAATTCTGTTCACAATTTATCAGCGATTATAACAGGGATTCTAATGGCATTTATATTAGCGCCACTTACTTCGTTGCCAGTCGTAGCTTTTGGAGGAAGTATGGCGATAATTTTTGGAAAGCTTATGTATGGTGGAATTGGAAGAAATATTTTTAATCCTGCAGCAATTGGACGCGAATTCATGACAGTATTTTTTCCTGTAACAATGTCTTCAGGAACAATTTGGTTTAGTCAGGAAGCCTTGAAATTATCGAAAGTAGATTTATTTGTGAAGTTTCAGAATACATCGTTTATGAGCTATCTTGATGGATTAATTTTGACTTCTTCAGGCTCGCTTGGTTCATATTCTGCATTTGCGTTGATTCTGGGAGGATTATATCTTCTGTTAAAAAATCGTATTTCATGGCATATTCCGGTAACTCTTTTTGTTACATCATTTATAGCCACAATATTCTTAAAGGACGGAATTTCTGTTTCTACAAGTGGTCTTCTGCTAATAGGAATTTTTATGGCAACTGATATGTCAACTAGTCCATCATTTAATGGTGGAAAAATTTATTATGGAATAATGCTGGGAATTATAATAGCTTTATTAACAGCATTCGGAGTAAAAAATGAGACATTGTCATATGTACTGATAATATTGAATCCATTTGCAAGAGCTATAGATAAGGTATTCCATCCAGCTGTATTGAAGGAAGGGATTACAAAACAGTCTGGAAAAGTAATGCTTCTTAGTTTTGGAATTATCTTACTTGCAGTAATATTTACTGCAATTCATAAAATAGGAGCTATTCCATATCTTGTTTACCTATATATTCTTGTATTAACATTAAGATTAATATTGATACCAAACCCCATTAAACTAACTGAAAATAATGAGGTATAATATAATAGGTGATAAAAATAGCAAAAGCATATGAAATAACAAAAAAATTTCAGACAAAATAAGAATAACGAGAAAAACGATAAAAAACAAAAATGAAGATTTAAGGATGCATACAGTAAAATTAAGAGGTCTGACCAAAAACAATAAGGAAATAGCTGAAATTTTAGACGTCCATTATAAAGTTGTGAACAGATGGATAAGCATATTTTTAAATCAGAGAATGCAAGGACTTGTGAACAGGCCAAAAGGTGAAAATCATAAAAATATGACATTTGAAGATGAAGCGAGTTTTTGAAGAATCCAGGTGCTGCTGGTAAAGCGACAAGTCCAGACTCAGCATTTCTTGCCATTATATTAAGAACAGACATATTTTAGTTATGTCCAACTGTAATACAGGTAACATTAGTATTTTTCTGAATTAACTATTTAAAAGTTGCAGTGAAGATGTCTGTGATAGAGTGGCACGGCATAAATCAAAAGATTTAAAGACGCCCAGAAACATTATAATAATACATATACAGCCACCTCATTGAATAATCTGGGGGAGAAGTCCGGCAACAGGATATTCAAGACATTAAATGCTATAGTTGACAAGTTATGTGATCTATAAATTTACTTACAGATGAACTGGTAAAAAGCATAACTCTTCGTCAATGGACTTATTCCGTTAGTTAAATGGGCTTTAGTATTAAATGTTATTTGGAAAATTGAAGGAGATGTAAATATACAATCAATCATTCAAGTAATGATTGTTGTAATTTTAGGAACTTCTATAGCCTATTTAATTTATATAGCAAGCCTAAACTATATTTCTTCTTCTCTTGCAGGAATTTTAACAGCTTTTGAGCCTGTACTGGCAGCAATATTATCGGTTGCTATTTTTGGCTTAAAATTTTCTTTTATTGAGTTAATTGGTTTTTTACTAGTTTTTGTTTCTATATTTGTTTTGGAAAAGAGATTGTAGAAATTTTAAAAATATTAGTATAAGAATTGCTTTGAGGGGAAAATTCCCCTCTTTTATTTATAAGTAAAATCCAATTAAAAAAAGTAGTAAAAAATTGCAAAATTTAAGGTTTGGTAATTTATCGTAATTTGTGGATACAGGTTTAAAAATATTTTGCTATATAAAAATTTCTGAAATTGCAAATAAAGTTGCTTTTCCATTCATTTTCATTCTTCCATCATCTGCTAGGCTGCAGTAAAGTGTTCCACTTCGTTCTGAAGCCTGATAAGTGATTAAATTTTCCTTTTGCAGTTTTTTCATCCAGTAGGGAGCAATATGGCAGTGTCCAGAGCCGCAGACAGGGTCTTCGTAAATATTTAATTTAGGAGCAAAAGAACGAGAAATACAGTCAATTTTGTCAATTTTGTTTTTTATTTTACAATCCAAATTGCTATTACTATGCTGAGCAGTAATATGAAGTAATAAACCATCAAGTTTTTTTATTTTTTCAGAATCTAAATTTGCATTTAAAATAAATTCCTCATCATCAAAGACACACATTAAATCTCGTCCCAGATATGCTTCAATTGGTTTTTTTCCAATTAATTCTACTATTTCATCAGTTATTTCGATTTTTTTCAAATCATAAACTGGAAAATCAAGTTCATATAAATTTTTATTTTTTCTATTTACAGTCAATTCACCACTTAGTGTATCAAAAATCAGAGTTTTTAAATTTTTCTCGTAATAATTCATAACTACAAAAGCACAGGCAAGTGTAGCATGTCCACATAAGTCAATTTCTCCGCCTGGCGTAAACCAACGGAGTTTGTATACATTTTTAATTTTTTGTTTTACTAAAAAAGCTGTTTCAGATAAATTGTTTTCTTTTGCAATTAAAAGCATAGTTTCATCAGAAAGCCACTCATCCAAAATACATACCGCGGCCTGGTTGCCTGAAAAAAGCGTATCGGTAAAAGCGTCAATTATATATTGTTTCATAATATTTTTTCCTTTCAAGTTGTATACATTGATTTTATCAAAATTTGGAAAAATTATCTATAATTTTTTAAATTTCTCATTTTTCTTTAATAAAAATATGATATTATTCAATTAAGAAAGACGAAAAGAGGTATTTAAAATGAAAAGAGTATTTATTTTAATCGGGATTGTTTTGATGTTTATTGTTAATTGTTTTGTTTTAAGTGCAGCTAAAACTGTTAATTTGAATGGTACTTCGTGGGAATTATCGGAAATTAAGCAAAATGGTTTAAATTTACAGATTCCAAGCAATACTAAAATTACCGTTAGTTTTTCTGGAAATAAAATAAATGGATTTTCAGGAATAAATAAATTTAATGGAACTTATCGAATTAGAGATTTTGTTTTATCAACTACTTTAAATACGACATTAATGGGTGGATCTGAAGAATTAATGAACTTTGAAATGGCATTTTTGGATATTTTACAATCTTCACCAAGAATAAGTTACAATGCAAACACTTTGACTTTGAAAAATAGAAATGGTAATACTTTAACTTTTAGAAAAAATTCAAATAATAATCAATCAGATTCAAATTCTTTGTCAAATCTAACTAAAGAATTATCTGATACAAAATGGGAACTTGTTAAAATAGACAGAAAAGAAATGAAAGATATATTTTCGCCAAATGATGATGGTATTACAATTTCATTTTCAGGAAATAGAATAAGTGGTAATTCAGGAGTTAATAATTATTTTTGTGATTATATAGTGACAGCAGGAAATATTACAGTTGGAACTATTGGATCTACGAAAATAGCTGGTCCTGATAATTTAATGAAACTTGAAAGACAATATTTGGAAATTTTACAAAATGCTAAAAAAATTAGCTTAACTAACAACAAGACAACTTTAATATTTACAACAGATAGCGGAAAAACATTGATATTCGAAAAAATATAATTTGTGAAAATTGCTTGTTTTTTCAAAATTAAATTATTTTTTATTTTTTACTAATTTACTTTTTTTAAAATAAATGATACAATTAATGTGTATAATAATAGTACAATTAAAAATTAAATTTGAAAGGAATAAAAAATATATGAGAAAAAATAAGTTTTTAACGGCAGTCTGCATGTTATCAGCTTTTGTAGGCTCAAATTTACATGCAAAAACCTCAAAAACTAAAAAAATTGATAAAGCGAAAACTTCTCACAAACCTGCAAATAATAGAAAAAGTCATAGTGCAGGAAATACAGGAATTTATGGCATTTCTTCAAATAATAAAAATGCTCTTATTGAGACAAAAATGACAGAATTAAGACAAAGACATGCTAAAGCAATGGCTTCGGGTTCTACTCAGGAAAGAAAAAAAGCAGCTGTTGAAAGAAAACTTTTGACATCTTATAAAAAATGGAGAGGTACAAAATATGCATGGGGTGGAGATTCTAAAGAGGGGATTGACTGTTCGGCTTTAACACGTAGAGTTTACCGTGAAGCCTTTAATAAAGAACTTCCTAGAGTTTCACAACAACAAATAAAAAAAGGGGCAAGAGTATCTGCGAAAAACTTGAAATCAGGAGATATTGTCTATTTCAGACCAGGTAATAGAACGAGCCATACAGCAGTTTATGTTGGAAATTCATTGTTCATAAATGCTTCATCTTCAAAAGGAGTTGTAATGTCTTCATTAAAAAGTCCTTATTGGAGAAAATATTTTAAGTACGGAGTAAGAGCTCATAATGCATAAATAAGGAAGTGAAAGTTTATGAAATTAACTGGAAAATTAGAGATGCTTTTAATAGGAGCATTACTATTTGGATTCTCGTTGAATGGTATTTCAGCAAGTAAACATAAAATAACTAAAAGAAAATATCCAATAATAAAGATCAGACGTAAGGCTATTAATTCTCAGAAATTCAAATGCAACAAAAAAGAATATACTGTAAATTATATTACGAATGATAAGATTCAATTGGTAGAAGAGTCAACCAACGCTAAACTTATAATGGATCAGGTTGTGGTGGATGCCAGCAGATCTAGATACAGCGATGGAAAGAATACTGAGATTCATATAAAGAGGAATGAGGCGATACTTACACGAAACGGAAATAGTATTTCTTGTGAAGGTTTAAAATAAATTGCAGGTGTATAAAAAATTAAATAAAATAAGGAATTATTTCTTCTAAGCTAAAAGAGATAATTCCTTTTTTGTTTTGATGTAAATGTTTATTTTTTTATATTATTTCCTATTTAAATAGTGAATGTTTTTGAATTACATATTATTTTTTAATAGGATTTAGTATTAGGTTATTTCGTTTAACAACAGTTTTTATTATCATTATTTATTTTTACAATCATAAATTCTTATCTTGTAGTAAAGATCTATACTGATAATTAAAATTATATTTTATTTTAGAATTATAAGTTATTTTCTCTTAAATATTCTTCTACATCAAGTCCTGCAATGGCACCACTTCCAGCTGCAATTATTGCTTGTTGATATTTGCTATCTTGGACATCTCCTGCTGCAAAGATTCCGGCAGTACTTGTTTTAGAGGATTTTCCTTTTGTTATAATGTAGCCTCTATCGTCAATTTCGACTTTTCCTTCAAGGAATTTTGTATTTGGAGTTCTTCCAATTGCCACAAAAATTCCATCTGCTGCTAAAGTTTCGATTTCGCCTGTTTTGTTATTTAAAAGCTCTATTCCTGTAACTTTTTCATCAGCTAGCACTTTTTTTGGAGTATAGTCTAATTTCCACTCAATTTTTTCATTATCTCTTGCTCTTTGTTGCATAATTGCAGAGGCACGTAATACATCTCTTCTGTTAATGATAGTAACTTTGTTTACAAATTTTGTTAAAAATATAGCTTCTTCCATCGCAGTATCTCCACCACCAATTACGACAACATCTTTTCCACGGTAGAAAAATCCGTCACAAGTTGCACATGCACTAACACCTTTTCCTATATTTTCTTTTTCATTTTCAATTCCAAGGTATTTTGCACTTGCCCCTGTTGATAAAATTACTGTTTTTGCTTCTATGATATTTCCGTTATCTAAATGTAATTTAAATGTTTTCTTACCATTATTTTCTACATTTTCAATATCTTTTACAACTGCCTGTAGGAATTCAGTTCCAAAATTTTTAGATTGAGCCTTTATGTCTTTTATTAGCTGCGGACCTGAAATTCCTTGTGGAAATCCAGGAAAATTTTCAACTTCTGTTGTGGTTGTCAATTGTCCACCTGGTTCCATTCCATTTATTATTATATTTTTTAATCCAGCACGGCTTAGATAAATTGCGGCTGTCAGTCCTGCTGGTCCTGATCCTATAATTATTGAATCATACATATTTTTCACCATTCCTTTTTTACGATTTTTCGTTTTATAAATTATAACTTAGTTAAATTTATTTTTTAATATTAAAGCCTAGCAGAATTGAAAAATAACCGCTAGACTTTTTTATAAATAAATATTTCTTTAAATAATATATTTTGCCCAAATTCTATAGGACTTGGTTTACTTCTTCATAAAGTGCTTCTTTTGAATGTAATCCAACTAATTTTTTTACAGGTTTTCCATCCTTGAATAAAATTAATGTAGGAATACTTTGGATTCCAAAAGATTGTGCTAATTCTAGTTCTTCATCTACATTTACTTTTCCTATTGTAGCTTTTCCTTCCATTTCCCCTGAAAATTCTTCAATAATAGGAAGTTGCATTTTACAAGGTCCACACCATTCTGCCCAAAAATCTACTAGAGCAACTCCATTTGCAATACTCTTTTCAAAATTATCTTTATTTAAACTTAATGCCATTTTACATCAACCTCTTTCTTAAAATCATTTTTGTTAAGTTTTATAATTTATAGTTTATTTTTTAAAAAAATTGTGTTATACTATTTTTATAAAATCAACTATTCAATCAAGTAATTGAATAGTATCATATTTAAAATAAATTGTCAATACTTTTAATATAAAATTTTAGAAGCACACTCAAATTGCTTTAAAACTGAGTTAGTTAAGATTAAATGAGATTCGGGATTAAAATAATCATAATTTCTGAATTTAGATTTAACGAGATTTAGTATAGATGTTGAAAGCAGAAAGGGGATGAATTAAATGGATAAAATATGTGAAAATTACAAAAATAGCCTGTATTTAGGATTATCAAAAATAGGAAAATGCCTGTCTAGTGAAAAAAGAATTGAAATACTAGATTTACTTGTACAAGGGGCAAAAACTGTGGAAAATATTTCAAATGAAACAGGGATGAGCATTGCTAATACTTCAAGACATTTGCAGATTTTAAAGGATGGTAATCTAGTTGTCTGTGAAAAAAAGGGAAACTATGTAGTTTATGAGATTGCAAATACACAGATAATAGATTTGGTATACCTTCTGATTGGAGTAGGAGAGCAGCAACTGGCAGACATTCAGCGAATACACAGCGAGTTTAATGACAGCTGCATGAAAATCCGTCCAATTACTTTGGAGCAGGCTTACGAAATGGCAAAAAATAAAGAAACTTTAATAATAGATTTACGTCCGACAGATGAGTTTAATTCAAGCCATATAGAAAATGCAATAAATATTCCAATGAAGAATCTGGAAGAAAATATGAAGAATTTGCCCCAAAATAAAGAAATAATTGTTTATTGCAGAGGACGGAACTGTGCCTATGCAAATTTAGCTTCTAAACTTTTGAATGATAGTGGATTTCATGCTTATAGTCTGAATCAAAGTTATTATGATTGGCAGAAATATGAAAGTTTTTAAAAATTATAGTAAAGTCTATTTAAAATAGAATCATCTTATCAAATAAAATAGAAGTAACAGCTTCTTCAAGCGTATTAAAATTATGGGCTATTTCTTTTAATTTTTTCTTGATGTCAGCCCATACTTTTAAGTTCGGTGAATATGACGGAAGAAATAATAGACAATGCCATATTCCCTTAATTGTCTTTTCTAATATTTTTTTCTATGAAATTTGGTATTATCCATCATTATTAGCATTCTCTTCTTCAATTTTTCAATGTCCCTTAAAAATATTTCCCTGAATCATTCTTCAAAAATTCGTTTTTCATTGTTTCCCTGTATATCATGCTTCTTATCAGTGTATCTCCCACTTTTCCAGCAACCAGATTTATTCTTGAATCTTAATCCATTTTTCTTTCAGTATATACTCCTTTTTTACTTCAGCTATATTCATGACAGTAATATTTATCAAAGTTTGTTTCATCCTGTTCCCTGTATTTTGTCTGTTTTTTCTTGTGTGTCCTAACCTTTCAGTGTTATCTTCACTATCTCCTTATAAAGCTTTATCCAACTGTATAATGTGTTTGAACTCATATTGAATTGAAATATAGTGAAAACCGACCTAAAAATATGCCATAATATTATTATACCATATTTTTAGATCATTTTTATGTAAGTTTTACTATACAAAAAAATTAGTCGAATCTAAATTTATTTTGTTGCTTTTTCTATCATAATTTCTCTTTTTGAAGTATCCATAATTGCCTTTGCTCCAATTGGAACAGTAATAAATGGTCTTACATGCCCTGATTTAAAATTTTTTACAATAGGAACATTTAATCTTCCAAAATTATCATAAAACACTTCATCAATTGTCATATCTGTTGGATCAGACTGCTTAGGATTTTTAAAGTCTCCTAGTATAATACCCTGCAACTTGTCAAATTTTCCAGCCAGTTTCAGCTGTTTTAACATTCTATCCACACGGTAACTTGCTTCATTTGTCTCTTCTAAAAATAATATTTTTCCATCTGTATTGATTTCATGATCTGTTCCAAGGGTTGCAACTACAAGAGATAAGTTTCCTCCTGTAATCTTTCCACTTCCACGTCCACTTTTCATAATTGTATAAGTATTATCAAAATCTAACAGATTATATGATTCATTACTTGTAAAAGCTTTATTAAAAGCATTTTCTGTAACTAGAGGAATATTTTTCAAATTGTCTGACATAGGACCATGAAATGTTATAAGCCCCGTTTTTTCATTGATTGCAAGTAATAAAGTAGTATTATCGCTAAATCCTGAAATAATCTTAGGGTTTTTCTTAATCACATCATAATTCAATTTATCCACAATCCTAATTCCACCATAACCTCCACGTACTGCAAAAATCGCATTAATATTAGGATTTGCAAACATGTCATTTATATCTTTTGCCCTCACATTGTCAGTTCCTCCAAATCCATACCATCTTGAAGAAAACGATTGCCCATAAACAACATTAAATCCTCTGTTTTTTAAATATTCTACTTCCGCATAGCTATTTTCATTAGAATAATTTGCAGGTGCAATTAATCCAATTGTATCTCCTGGTTTTAGCCCTTTTGGGATAATAATTTCATTTGATGAATTATTTTTCTGATTTTGATAATTTGTCGTTGTCGCTGTTCTCACAGGTGGATAGCTACTACTTCTTGTTGTTCTGTATGTAGCTGCATTTAATGTCATGCTGCCCAGTACAAATCCTAGTACTATCATTATTCTACTTGTCTTTATTGTTCTCACTTCCTTTTTTAATTTCAGAATTTCTCAAAATCAAATATTAAAAATATATATGATTTTAAAGTAATTCTGTTATATTAATTTTTTAAAAAAAATAGGCAATTTATCTCATCGCTAAAGAGCTATGGATGCCTTGCCTAGTTATATCAAATAATTCTGTAGTTCACAATTTACTATATTAATTATTATTTCATAGCTTGAACTTGTTTCAAGATTTCTGAAGCTCCGTTTACTTTATTATTTACAGCTTCTTGTAAGATTTTAATTGCTTCAGCTTTTTTTCCTTGTCCAGCGTAAACTTGTCCTAAAACAACTTTTGCAGTATTATCCTTATCTTCAGTTATGGCTTTTTGTAAATACTTTTCAGATAATGCTCCTGCTCCAACTCCACCGAAATAAGTTCCAATTTGTTTGTTTGTAACTTTAGCTGATTTTAGTTGACTATAAATTGAATTTAATTTTGCAGTATTGTTTTGCACTTCATAAATTCCTAACAATAAAATTTTTGCACTTGTATTCTTAGGTTCTGCAGCTACAGTTTTTGCTAAATATTCTTCAGCTTTTGCAGGATTATTTTGCTGTAGGTAGAAAGTACCTAGCATTCCTAAGATTTGTCCATTTTTACCTTTTGCAGCTGTATTCATTTCTAAAAGATATTTTTCAGCCTGTGAAGGATTTTTTTCATTGATTGCAATTTCTGCCAATAGGATTCCAGCACCATTCACACGGTCACTTGCTCCTGTGTATGCTTTTTGTAAATATGTCTTAGCTTGCGCACTGTTATTTTTTGTCAAGTAATATTGCCCAATATTGTAATTTACTTCAGCAACAAAGTCTCTGTTTGTAGATTGTATAGCTTTGTTATATCTTGCAGTACCTTTTGATTGCTCATTGTTATCAAAATAGAAGATAATTAAGCTTGATGTAACATCAGCATTTGTTCCTCCTGATTTTTCATCTGTCCATAAAATATATTTTTCAGCTTCAGCTTTGTTTTTTTGCTGAATTCCTACTAAATATAAGAATCTTGCTGCTTCAACAGCTTCAGGAGTAGTCGACTGTCCATTTTCCCATGCTGCTTGTAAGTAAGGTTTTGCTTTAGCTATATTATTATTTTGTAAATAATATGCTCCTAATTCTAAATTTGCCTTTTGTGCATATGTTGCATCAGTTCCCTTTGTAATTCCTTCCAAGACTTTTACAGCTTCATTTACTTTTTTTTGTCCTGCTAATTTAACTGCATTTTCATAATCTGCTTTTGCATCAGCAAATGAAATTGCTCCTGTTACTAAGATTGCTCCTATTAGTAATAATTTTTTCATTGTTCCTCCTAATTATATTTTTGCTTTAAAAATTGGATATTTGCCATTTATTTGTTATTGTACCACTTATAAATTTGATTTAACTTATAAAGTGATGTAAAAATAATTTAATATATTCTTTTTTATATATTTTTTTCTAAAAAAGTGCTAAATATTTCTCAATGCATCAACTAATTCTGTTTTTGAAGCAGTTTTTGCATCTACACCTTTTATAATTTTCGCAGGTGTTCCAGCTACAACTACACCTTCAGGCACATTTTCCGTAACAATGGCCCCAGCCGCAACAACAGAACCCTTTCCTACTCTTACACCTTCCAATACAACAGCATTCGCTCCAATAACTACATCATCTTCAATAATTACTGGATCAGCTGAAGGCGGCTCAATAACTCCTGCAAGTACAGCTCCTGCACCAATGTGGCAATTTTTACCTACTTTTGCACGTCCACCAAGTACAACATTCATATCAATCATTGTTCCCTCACCAATTTCAGCACCTATATTTATAACAGCTCCCATCATTATAACAGCTCTGTCTCCAATGCTTACTTTATCACGAATAAAGACTCCTGGCTCAATTCTTGCATTAATATTTTTAATATCAAGCATAGGAACACCAGAATTTCTTCTATCATTTTTCAGATAATAATTAGTAAGATTATTTTCACTAATAATTTTTTCAATTTCTTCCCAATCTCCAAAAAGTACCTTTAATCCTTCTTTTCCTATTACTTTACAAGAATAAGCATTTTTTATGTCTTCATCTGTATAAAGTTCCACAGGTGTTGTCTTCTTGGCATCAGCAATATATTGAATAATCGCCTTTGATTTTTCCAATTCGGTCATTCTACTCCTCCAGTTTTATTTTTACATCTTATGATTTTTTTATCATTATATTTTTATATTTTAGCATTTTTTTTTGATTTTTACAACTGTAATTTATTTTTAGACTTTGATAAATGCATGAATAATTTATAAAAATAAAGGTTCTATAATATATATAGGGATGAAAAAAGAAAAAGTTGTACTTGTCTGTAACACCTATCATGTATACGGAACAAGATATGATACAAACCATGTCCTGATTGAACCGGAAATCATCAACAGTATACTCCTGTCTTTCTTATGCAGATATTGTGGCAGACAAGTATCATGTCATAAAGTAGGCGAACTAGATAATAAGGGATGTGAAGATAAGATTATTCAATTTAGATATAAAATACAGGGAATACAAGAAATACTGGAAACTGATAGTAAAGAATCCAAACAGTGTATTCAGTCTTTCAAAGAAGAGAGACTCAAGAAACTTAAAAACCTTTCAGCAATATTTTCAAGAGCTTATGATCTTAGGACAAAGTTTTTCAGTATATTTGAAATAAAAGATGTTGCTATATTCAGTAATGAACTAAGAAAACTTATAGGAGAACTGAAGAAATTAGAGATAAAGGAATGCATTAAGTTGGTAGAAACATTATAAAACACAGAAAAAGAAATAAGTAATATACAAATATAATATAGATAATGGATTTATTGAGGGCGAAAATAACAAGATAAAAGTAAGAAAAAGGCTATCTTATGGGATAAAAAAATTCGACAGCCTGAAAAAATTAAGCTTAGAATCTCGTAAGGTTATCAAACTTTTTTTAGCTCCAATCTTGACAAAGAGCCATTATTTCTTTACATCTATCCATTTTTTTAACAACAGCATTTCCATATATCAAAAAATAATTTTAAATATCTTCTTATATCTAATGATAGGATATATCTCTTTATCCTTCTGCTAAATTTCTTTCTGAGCGGCAGTTCCTTTGCTAATTTCCTTAAAACGTTTAAGTTCCTTTCTGCATTTTTGTTCAATGTCCCTTTTCGAAATCTTACATCCTAATTTTATATTGCCTAATGTCCTTTTCCTTACAAATTCTTTCAGTTCTTTTATATATTTTGTTGCTTGCCTATTCTCTTTTGTTTTTTCAAATATCTATTGTAATAAGCTATTTATATGTATTTGTATTTGAACTCAAATTTAAAATATCTTTGCTTAAAACAGAATACAAGAGATTAATATATCTTTTCGCTGCGTGAGGTTTTGGATGTGTTCCATCTTTGTAGAAGTACTCCTGTTTACCTTTTGAGTATGAATACCAGTCAATTACCTTTATATTTGGATTCTCGGCGCTTGCTTTCTTAATTTCCGCATTAACGCTGTCTTGCCATGGGTCAGGCATAACTGTGTTTATAAAGTAAAGGTTATGTCCCTTCAATGTTTCTAAAACAGATTTCATATCCTTTTCGTAAATTGTACCATTTGTTCCAAGTGCAATTACAATTATTTTTCTCAATTTACCATTTTGAGCATAGTTTTTTAACATATTTGGCAATTCATAAAATTGACGTCCAACTTTTGTTTCGATAATTGCATTTGGATATTTTTTTCTTAAATCAATTTTTGTCATATCTAGTACAGAATCTCCGATAAACAATATATCTCTCTCGTCATTTGGATACTTTTTCAAAATTTCATTTTGTATTTTTGATTCCTCTTCGATACCTTTTGCTGGAGCATTTATAGCATTAAGAAGTTCGTCCATTGTAAGATTGCCATTTTGTGTATTTGCCGTTGGTGCTGGTGTTGTAGATTGGGCAGGTTCAGGCTCTTCTACAGTAGCTGCTGCTTGTGCTGCTTTCATTTCTTCCAAGTCTTTGTTTTCATAGACTGGAGAATATATTAAAATTGCAAAAATAGAAATTAAAAGGGGATAACTTACATATTTTATACTTTTTTTCTCGAATAAAAGGTAACTTAGCTCCGAAATAGCTACTAAAACAATAATTTGCATAAAAAATTGCTGTGTATTTGAAAGTTTTGTCCATTTAAAATATTCACGTGCAAATATCATAACTGGGTATTGCCATAAATAGTATTGATATTGATGCTGTCCTAATCTTATAATAGGATTAAATATTTTAGGATATTTTGAAAGATTGAACTTTCTCAATTCAGGCTTTGAAAATAAAACAATTGTAAATCCAATTAAAATACTTGATAAGAACATTAATCCATAATAATTGTAGGCGCTTCTATAGTCTATACCGAAGCAAAAGAAAACTAGTACAATTAATCCTAGAATACCTAAAATAAATATGATTTTTTTCTCAATATCTTTTTTTATATCTCTATTTGTATAAAAACATGCTATCCCTGCTGGAATAAAGAAAGCAAAAGCTCTTGTGTCAGTTCCATAATATATTCTTGAAAAATCAGCTCCTTCTGGAGATTTTGAGGTTATATAAAATACATAAGCCATCATTAAAGCAGAAATTGTTCCCAGTCCTAAAAAAATCATACCAATTGTGTTATTTTTCAATTTAAGTTTTTTAAGACCTTGTATTAAAATAGGGAAAAATACGTACATCTGTATCAAAAAAGACAATGCCCAGATGTGTGTTAATGGCAAAATAATCCCAAAATTATCAAAATACGACATTTTTGAAAAAATTTGATAAATATTATTTAGTCCAAGTACTGAAAATAAAGCACTATATTTATATTTCATTTCAAGTCCATTGTTTACAAAATATAATGCAATAGTTGAGGCTAAAATTACAATCAGAAGACTTGGATAAACTTTTCTTAATCTTTTGTTAATTACTGTAAAGATTGAAAAATCTTTCGAAAGTAGTCCGCTTGTAACTAAATAACCACTTAATGCAAAAAATATAACAACACCGATATAAGTTCCTTTATAGGAAAACCAGTGATAAACACATATAAGAACAAGCGCAATAGTTCTTAATATGTCAAGACTCTGTATTCTTTCCTTTTTCATAAAATAAAAAAATTCCTTTCTTTCAAAAATATATTTTTATAACAATTTAACTATATAATTTGTTTTTTATTTAAAATTTAAAGATTATCTAATTTTGTTAGTCCGATTTAAAAAAAATTTGAGTATATTTGAGATAAAAATTTAATAAAAAAACTACTTTAAAACAAACGGCTTAAATTACATAGAATACTATGTTTTATGATATAACTTAACTTTCTTAGTTTGAAATTAAAGTAGTTTTATGAAATTATTGTTTTGTTTATTTTATGTCTGTGTTTTGTGTACTTGAGGAATTATCTTTTGGAGTGTTAGTTTTATCATTTTCTCCAAGATAGTGTTTTTTAATTTCGTTAGTCAAGAAGTCTGCATAGTATCTTTGCCCTTTATCATTCAGATGAGTTCTATCTTTGTAGAAATACTGATTTTTACCTTTTGCATAAGAATACCAGTCTATTAAATAAGCATTTGGATACTGAGCTACTTTTTCTTTAAGTTTTCTGTTTACTTCTTGTTCCCACGGATCTTTGTGAGCAGTATTCATAAAGAATACATCTTTTCCATTTGCCATTTCCATGACATAATCAAAGTCCTTGTCTGTAAATTTTCCATTTGTTCCAAGATGAACAACTAATACAGTCTTTAACTTGTTGTCTTCAACTAATTTTGTCACAATTCCTGGAAGTGTTGAAAATTGACGTGATATTTTTGTATCAAAATACGGATTTTTAAAATTAGGACCGATGTACTGCTTGCTGCTGTTCATTATAGAATCCCCTACAAAAACAATATCTTCAGGCACTTTTCCGCTAAACACCTCTTTGGCAATGATAATTCCAGAGCCAAAAACTAATATTACTAAAACAAATAAAAATTTTTTCATAATCTTTTTCTCCCTTTTTATTTTTATACCTAAAAATTTTTTATCAAAAAATCTTTTAAACATATTATTATAAGATATTATTTTTGTTTTGTCAAATTTTTAAAAATTAAGTTTTTAAAAAAAATATATTGGGAGAATACTAATTTAGTTAGCTATAAGCATTATTTTGAATTTATTATATGGATTTATAAATACGACTTTTTTCAATTTTGTATCATAAGCATAAGCTAAATTTCCGTCGTCTTTACTAACATCTTCTACAAGAAATGTGCCATTTGTTAGTTTTAATCTTACTGTTTCTTCTTTTACAGGTACTTCTTTTCCTTCTTGAGCTGATTCGTCAATATATTTTGTTAAAAAATATCCTTTGCTGTCTTTTTGTATTTTAAAAGAATCTGCTGTATCTGTATAACTAAATGTTTTATTTAAAAACTGTTCTTCATGCAAGTTTCCATCTGTTGTAAATTGCTCATTTTCTCCTTTTGCCATTCCTCCTGGATACTCTTCATTACTTTCATCAGGGAAATCAGCAGAATTTGAAATTTTGCTGTTATTATTTTCCTGTGATTACTGAGGGCTGTTTGATGTATTGCTTTGAGAAACAGAGGTTTCAGTGCTTGATGTTTCGTCCTTTCCGCAAGACAGTAGACCAATGACTATTATTGCTATAAGTAGAAATATTTTTTTCATATATAATTCCTCCAAAACTAACTTTTTTAAAGTAAATTGATTTCCGTTTAATTTTGATATAATTATATAATATTTTTTTCAGGATGTCAACTATGTTTTTAATATTTTTATTAACAGTAAAATATATGATGTTGAAAATATGTTTTGAATAATTCTAAAATTTATGGATAATTAACACAATAAAAAAGAGAAAACTAACTGTAATTTAGGTGTAAATTTGTTTACTAAAGTTAATTTTCTCGTTATTTTTAAAATTGAAAAATTCAAAAAAGTTAAATTGTAATTAATTAACAGGATATACTATTTTATAATTGTTGTATGGATTTATAATTACCACTTTTTTTAGTTTTGTATCGTAGGCATAGGCGTAATCATTATTATTATCGCCAAGGGCTCTAAGAAATACATTCTTTTCCAATTTTAATCTGATTTTTTCCTCTTTTACTATCGTTTTACCGTCAGGTTTATCAGAATATTTGTAGTCTTTCTGAGTATTGAAATTGTCAGAATAGAGACCTTCAGTAACATAGTGTATTAAAAAATATCCCTTGCTGTCTTTCTGAATTTTAAAACCGTCTGATGAATCTGGATAGCCAAATCTCTTGTTCAAAAGCTTTTCTGGATGCAATTTTCCATCTGTAGTAAATTGCTGATCGAATCCTTTTGCTAATCCGCCTAGAGATTCTTCGTCTTGCTGAATGCTTTGTGTATTATTTTCAGCAATAACACTTTCATTTGCATAAGATACAGCACTTATTGCCAACATTGCCATTAGAACGCATAATTTTTTTAAATTCTTTTTCATGATAAATTCTCCTTTTTATTTTTTTGTTTTTTCAAGTAAATAAGTTTCTGTTTTATTACAATATAATTATATATCATTTTTTTGAAATGTCAAGTAATTTTTTCATCATTTTTAATAACGGTAAAATTCATACTGTTAAAAATATATTTTAAATAACTCTAAAATTTATAGATAATCAAAGGAATAAAAAAAGAGAAAACTAACCGCAATAGACAAATAAATTTGCGAAAAGATTAATTTTCTCACTATTTTTAATAAATATAAGTTATAAAGTTCTGAATAAAATCTCAAAATCAGATTTTTAATCAACTATGAACATTATTCTATAGTTGTTGGCTGGATTTATAAGTACTACCTTTTTAAGTTTTGTATCATAAGCATAAGTTAAACCATCACCATCTACTTCTGTCAGAAAAACATTTTTTACTAATTTTAGTCTAACTTTTTCCTCTTTTGTTGGTCCAGAACCATCTTTTTCTTCTGATTCATCGATATATTGTATTAAAAAGTATCCTTTACTATCTTTTTGAATTTTGAAATTGTCTGATGTATCTGTATAATTAAATAACTTATTCAAAAATTTTTCTTCGTGTAATTTTCCATCTGTAGAAAATTTCTGATCTATTCCTTTTGCTAATCCACCTGGAAATTCTTCGTCTTGCTGAATGCTTTGCGTATTATTTTCAGCAACAACACTTCCATTTGCATAAGCTGCTGCTCCCATTGCTAATATTCCCATTAGCAGACATAATTTTTTTAAATTTTTCTTCATGGTAAATTCTCCTTTTTATTTATTTTTTAGAAAAACAATTTTTTATACTGTTTTTTAATCAAAATAATTATATAATATAATTTACCGTAAGTCAATACATATTTTTAAATTTTTTAGATAAAAAAAGAGTCTTATACAAAATATAAACTTGCTTTTTAATTTGTAAAATTATTCAACTGGTTATTTTTTATAAATTATGTTAAAATAGATGTTAGTAAATTTAAATAAAAAAATCAAACTATAAATGGAGGAAAGACATTGGATATTGTAACTAGTGTGGCAAAAGAACTAAATTTTAAAGTGCCGCAAGTGGAAAATACGATAAAACTTTTTGATGAAGGGGCAACTGTGCCGTTTATTGCTAGGTATCGGAAGGAAGTTACAGGAAATCTGGATGAGGAGCAGATTAGGGATGTAATTGAGAAAATTGCGTATTATAGAAATTTAGAAAAGAGAAAAGAGGAAGTTATAAGGCTGATTGAGGAGCAGGGGAAACTGACTGAGGAATTGCATAAAAGCATTGTAAATGCGATGAAACTGCAGGAAGTGGAAGATCTGTACCTGCCTTATAAGAAAAAGAAAAAAACAAAGGCGGATATTGCAAAAGATCAAGGGTTGGAGCCTCTTTCAGAGTTTGCATTAGCCAAAGGGACTACAATGGAGCAGCTGGAAAAAGAAGCCAAGAAATATGTTACGGAAGAAGTGGCGGATGTTAAGGCTGCAATTGAAGGAGTACATTTGATAATTGCTCAGGATATTTCGGAAAATATTAAAATCAGAGAGTTTTTAAGGGATAGAATTGCAAAATTTGGGATTTTGACTTCTAAAGTTATTGAGAAAAATAAAGAAAATGATGAAAAAGGTGTTTATCAAGATTATTATGAATATTCGGAGCAGATTGGTAGAAGTGCTTCAAATAGGATTCTTGCGTTAAATCGTGGAGAAAAGGAAAAAATATTGAAAGTCGACATTGATATTGACGAAAAAACAGAAGAAGTTATAACAAACTTTATTCTGAATACTTTTGAAAATAAAAATTTGACTGAATTTTTTAAGGAAGTTATAAAAGATTCGATGGACAGACTGGCTTATCCATCCATAAAGAATGAAGTGAGAAATATTTATACAGAAAAAGCAGAAGAAGAAGCAATCAATATTTTTTCTGAAAATCTCGAAAAACTGCTGTTACAACCGCCTTTATCGAAAAAAACGCTTATGGGACTGGATCCAGGATATAGAACAGGCTGCAAGATGGTAATTATTAATAAAGACGGATTTTATGAAACAAATGATGTACTTTTCCTTGTAGATGGAGTGCATAATGAAAGACAGCTTGCGACTGCAAAGAAAAAAATATTGGACTATATCGCAAAATATGACATTGATATTATTGCAATTGGAAATGGAACAGCTTCGAGGGAAACAGAGGCATTTGTTGCGGATGTGATAAAGGAGGCTAAGAAAAAGGTTTCGTATCTGATTGCAAATGAGGCTGGGGCTTCAATTTATTCTGCTTCCAAAATTGCTATTGAGGAGTTTCCTGATTTGGATGTTACGGCAAGAGGTGCGATTTCTATTGCGAGAAGGATTCAGGATCCGATGGCAGAACTTGTAAAAATTGATCCAAAATCAATTGGAGTGGGAATGTATCAGCATGATGTAAATCAGAAAAAGCTAAATGAAACTTTGGAACAAACAATTGAGCATGTGGTAAATAACGTAGGAGTAAATATTAATACAGCTTCGTGGGCATTATTAAGTTTTGTTTCTGGAATCAAGAAGAATGTGGCAAAAAATCTTGTGGACTATAGACATGAAAATGGTGATTTTAAAGACAGAAAACAGCTTAAAAAGGTAAAAGGTTTGGGAGATAAGGCATTTGAGCAGATGGCAGGATTTGTTGTTGTGCCTGATAGTGAAAATCCGCTTGATAATACGATTATCCATCCAGAATCATATCATATTGCAGAAATTATCTTGAAGGAAGCTGGCTGTAAAGTTGAGGACTTAAAAGAAGATTTGGATGTTGTAAGACAAAAATTGCAGAAAATAGATTTGGAAAAAATTATTAAGGAAAATGATTTTGGAAGAGAAACGGCAAAGGATGTATACGAGGCGCTGTTAAAGGACAGACGTGATCCCCGTGATGAATTTGAAAAACCGCTTTTACGTTCGGATATTTTGAACATGGATGACTTGACAGAAGGGATGGTTCTGGAAGGGACTGTAAGAAATGTGGCAAAATTTGGGGCATTTGTTGATATAGGGTTAAAAAATGATGCTTTGATTCATATTTCTGAAATAGCAGAAAAATTTGTTTCAGACGCTACAAAGGAACTTTCTGTGGGACAAATTATAAAAGTTAAAATATTGTCGCTGGATAAGGAAAGAGGAAGAGTTGGACTTACAAGAAAAGGGCTTTAAATAGAGTTTGAAAATTAGATTTAATTTGCTCAAATTTAGAATTGTTTAATTTTATTTGTTTAGTTTTGGAATAGGCTAAAATTTAATTTAGAAAAAAATTTGTACTTTTTAAAAAAATTTGATAAGATATAGTATAAAATGTTAATTATTTTAACAAAATTATAGAAAGAAGGTTTAGAAAAAATGGAATTTTTAGTAGGTTTAATACCAATAATTTTATTTTTAATTTTGTTAGCAGTTTTAAAAAAATCTGCGTTGTTTAGTACTTATGCGAGTTTGATTGTAGCAATTATTTTGAATTTTGTCATGTCAAGTTGGCGAATTCCAGTTCAAGGGATTATTGCTTCACTTTTTGAGGGATTCGCAGTGGCTTGGATGCCAATTGGATTTGTAATAATAGCAGCTATTTTTGCTTATGACTTATCAGTAAAAAATGGTAAAATTGAAATCATTAAAACAATGTTAGGAAACATTACATCAGATAGACGTGCACAAGCTTTAATACTTGCCTGGGGATTTGGTGGATTTATAGAAGGTATTGCAGGATATGGGACAGCGGTTGCAATTCCAGCGGCAATTATGATTTCTTTAGGATTTTCTCCTATGACAGCGGCAATGATTTGTTTAATTGCAAATTCGACACCGACAGCATTTGGAACAGTAGGACTTCCAGTTACAACAATGATTTCAAACTTTGGATTAAATCCTCAACAGACAGCGTTATTCACATCATTGCTATTGTTAATATTAACTTGTATTATTCCTTTTGTTTTAGTAGTTTTTGCAAATAAAGAAATAGATGGTGGAAAAAATCCAGCTTTTGGAAAAGGAATTTTACCAGTAGTTATCGCATCAATTGTTGGATACATGATACAACCGTTAATAGCTATGACGACTGGAGCTGAACTTCCTACAATTATTTCAAGTTTAATAGCAATGATTTTAATGATTATAGCGACAAAAATGTTTGTTAAGGCGGAAGAAGGATTTGAAACTGTGGCAGTTTCTACTAAAGATGCAATTTTAGCTTGGCTTCCCTATATTTTAATGGTAGTTTTAATCGTAGGGACAAGTCCGGTTGTTAAAGTTATAAATGAACCTTTACACGACCATACAATTTCAACAATTGATTTTTCGTTTGGGCATTGGGCAACTTGGTTTAGAGATGCAAAAAGCGCAAAAGAAGCTGGAGTTGCGTTTAAATGGATTTTGGCACCAGCCGCGCCTTTATTTGCAGCAACAGTTATCGCAGGATTTATTCAAAAAGTAAAAGTGAAAGACATGGTTGAAGTACTAGGTCATACAATTTATCATAAATTAGATAAAATGTTAGTAATCATGGGAATTGTAGCACTTTCAGTAGTTATGAAGCACAGTGGAATGACAGCAAGCATTGCAGATGGTCTTAAAACATTGACTGGATCAGGATTCCCATTCATTGCACCATTCTTAGGTACAATTGGAACATTTGTTACAGGAAGTGATTTATCATCTAACTTGTTATTTGGTGGAATTCAAGTAGGAGTAGCGAAAGGATTATCACAAAATCCAGCACTGCAATCACTGTTAATTGCAGCTAATACCGCTGGAGCTACAGGTGGTAAAATGATTTCACCACAAAATATCGCCATTGTAACATCAGTTTCTGCAGCATTAAATGGAAAAGACGGAGAACTTTTAGGAAAAACTATTAAATATTCTGTACTGTATGGACTTGTTTTAGGTATTTTGACATTTGTTGGAGCAGGAATGATACATTAGTAACTGAAAATTTGAATAAAATTTAAAAATTTAGATATAATAATTAAAGAAAAAGGAGAATACTAAAAATTTGGTATCTCCTTATTTGTATATTTAAGGATAATAACTAAGAGAAAAATAATATATAAAGCGAGTTATTTTAAAATGTATAAAATTATGATATAATAAAAAATATAAATAAAGAGAATAATTTAAAAGAAAAATATAGGAGGAAAAATGTCGGAAAATAATAATGTGGAAGACAAGGTAGATTATGCAAAAACGCTAAATTTACCAAAGACGAGCTTTAAAATGAAAGCTAATTTGGCACAAAAAGAACCTTTAACATTAAGGGACTGGAAAAAAGCTGAAATTTATGAAAAATCATTAAACGAAGGGGCACCATTTTTTGTGTTACATGATGGGCCTCCATATGCAAATGGAGATATTCACATTGGGCATGCATTAAATAAAATATTGAAGGATATTATCTTAAAATACAAAAGATTAAGAGGTTATAATGCACCATATATTCCAGGATGGGATACACATGGTCTTCCTATCGAGTGGAAAATAATGGAAGAACTTGGAGAAAAGGCAAAAAATATGACTCCACTGCAAATTAGGCAGGAATGTAAAAAATATGCTTTAAAATGGGTAGAAAAACAAAAAGAAGGATTTAAAAGGCTCGGAATTTTAGGAAACTGGGATAATCCTTATATTACTTTAATGCCTGAATATGAAGCGGAACAGTTAAAAGTATTTAAGGAAATTTACGAAAATGGTTATGTTTATAAAGGGCTAAAACCAGTTTACTGGTCGCCTACTACTGAAACAGCTTTGGCTGAAGCGGAAATTGAGTATAAAGATGTAGAATCTCATTCAATTTATGTGAAATTTGAAGGAACTCAGGATTTATTGGATAAATTAGGAGTGGAAGAGGCAAGTATTCTTATTTGGACAACAACGCCTTGGACATTGCCTGCAAACTTGGGAGTATTTTTACATCCTGAATTTGACTACGGATTATACAAAACAGAAAAAGGGAATTTAGTTTTAGCAAAAGAACTGGCTGAAACTGTATTTAATACGCTTGGAATTTCTTATGAATTATTGAAGGAATTTAAAGGGACTGAACTTGAGAAAACTCATTATAGACATCCGTTCTTGAATAGAGAAGGGCTAGTAATGCTTGGAGATTATGTTACGGCTGATGCAGGGACTGGAGCGGTACATTCGGCGCCTGGACATGGGGTGGACGATTACAATTATTCACGAAAATACGAACTTGGAGTATTGTCGCCAGTTGATGACAGAGGACATATGACAAAGGAAGCTGGGAAATACGAAGGAATGTTTTATGCAAAAGCAAGCAATGTAATTGTGCAGGACTTGACAGAAAGTGGACATTTACTGCATCACAGCAAATTTGTTCACTCGTATCCGCATGACTGGAGAAGTAAGAAACCTGTAATTTTCAGAGCGACTGAGCAATGGTTCATTAGTGTTGATGAAAGCGATATTAGGGAAAATGCGATAAAAGCACTAGACGATGTGGAATTTGTACCATCTTGGGGTAAAAATAGAATTGGTTCAATGTTAGAAACTCGTCCAGACTGGACTATTTCAAGACAAAGAGTATGGGGAGTACCAATACCATTGTTTTACAACAGAGCGACTGATGAAGTTATCTATGAGCCAGAAATTATGGACAGAGTAATTGAAATGGTAAAAAAAGAAGGAACTGACATTTGGTGGAAATATGAAGCCAAAGAAATTATCGGAGATGAACTTTTGGAAAAATATAACTTGAAAGATGTGGATATTAGAAAAGAAAGAAGTATAATGGACGTCTGGTTTGACTCAGGAGTTTCACATAGAAGTGTGCTAGTGCCAAGAAACTTGCCAAGACCAGCAGACTTGTACCTTGAAGGAAGTGATCAGCATAGAGGTTGGTTCCAGTCTTCATTATTGACATCAATCGCAAGTACAAAAGATGCACCTTACAAGAGAATCCTGACTCACGGATTCACAATGGACGGTCAAGGAAGAAAAATGTCTAAATCACTTGGAAACACAATACTTCCAAAAGATATTACAGAAAAATACGGAGCGGATATTTTAAGATTATGGGTATCTTCAGTAGACTATAGAGAAGATGTAAGAATTTCGGAAAATATACTACAGCAAATGTCTGACGCATATAGAAGAATCAGAAATACAGCAAGATTCTTAATGGGTAACTTAAATGATTTTGATTATGCAAATGATAAAGTTGACTACAATGATATGTTTGAAATTGACAAGTGGGCAATGCACAAACTGGAAGAATTAAAGGCTAAAACAACAGAATTTTACGATAAATACGAATTTTACAGTCTATTCCAGGAAATTACATATTTCTGTTCAATGGAAATGTCTTCATTCTATCTGGACATCGTAAAAGACAGACTTTACTGCGAAGGGACAACTTCAATTGAAAGAAGAAGCACACAGACTGTATTGACAGAAGTTCTGAAAGTGCTAGTAAGAATAATTTCTCCAGTATTGTCATTCACAGCTGATGAAATTTGGGAAAGAATTCCAGAAACGCTAAAAGAAGAAGAAAGTGTACATTTATCAAAATGGATTGAAGCAAGACCTGAATACTTAAATAAAGAATTAGCACAAAAATGGGATAAAATCGCACGTCTAAGAAGAGAAGTGAACAAAAAACTGGAAGCAGAAAGACAGACTGGATTAATAGGACATTCTCTTGATGCAAGAGTTCTTTTAAATATTGCCAATGATGAATATTCATTTATAAAAGATTATACAGAAAATGAAGTTTCTGACTTATTCATCGTATCTCAAGTTAAATTTGTAAATGATAATTTAGCAGAAAGCGAAATCGAAGGAATTAACATCGCTGTGGAAAAAGCGTCTGGAGAAAAATGTGAAAGATGCTGGAAATACGATGAGGAAGTTGGACATAACCACAATCATCCAGATGTATGCCCAAGATGTGCAAGCGTTTTGGAAAAAATGTAACATAAAATTTATTTTGTAAAATAGGACTAAATACAGCTAAATAAAAATAACTTATTTAGTTCGTTTTTTACAAATATGTGTTAATAAAAAATGTGAGGAGAAAAGAATGCCTTATATAATTATTATTTTGGTTTTAGCTGCATTAGATCAGATTACAAAGCAGTTAATGTACAACGTATCAGGTGGAGTACAAGGTTTTTCTATACCAATAATAGATAAATTCTTTCACTTGACTTATGTTGAAAATCACGGCGGAGTTTTCGGTCTATTGCAAGGAAAAATCAATTTATTTACAATAGCAAGTGCAGTTCTAATTATATATGTAATCGCTGTAGAGTACAAAAACTTTAAGAATTACAGCAAATGGACAAAAATAGGAGTAGCAGTAATTGCCGCTGGAGCTGCAGGAAATATGATTGACAGAATTCTTCGTGGATATGTAATTGACATGATAGATTTTCGAGGCATCTGGGCTTTCGTATTCAATGTGGCAGATATGTATGTGCATATTGGTATTTATATTATTGTAATTGATTATTTAGCGAGAAAATATTTTAAAAAATAAAAAGTAATTTTATAAAATGAATTTTGTTAATAAATGTTATTCCTGTATTTTTTATTTTTTTGAAAGCAAGGGAAATCAATCGCCATTTCCCTTGGAACCCTGGCTTGTTTAAGCATTTTTTCAAAACAAAAACGAAACTCGCTACGTAAAACTTCGCTTAAACAATCGTTTTCATTTCCAAAAAATCACGACAATTTTTATTTAATTATACAAAGGCAATTTGGTTAAATGAATTTCCAAGCAAAATTTCGTTAGAAGAAAAATAGTTGTTTGAGCTTTTGGAAAACATTTTAAATTAAACAAAGTTATTTAGATTAAAATAAATTTTATTCAAAAGCGAGTTCTATTTTTCTTTTATAAGAAAGTTTTGCGTAAAGCGGGAGTGCAGAGGTATGGCGTTTGATACCTCTGCGTCAAAAAACTAATATAAATAAAAAATAAGAGTAATAATTATTAATTAAATAATCTAAAATGAAAATCTAGCTAAGATTAATGTATTATGGGCAGATTTAATTTAGTAAAGATATTTTAGATACAAAAAGAGAGAAAGGATAAAGAAAAATGACTTTTCAGGAAATTATATTAACTCTTCAAAAGTTCTGGGGAGATAAAGGGTGTATAATATCAAATCCGTACGATATTGAAACAGGTGCGGGAACGTTTAATCCAGACACTTTTTTAATGTCGTTAGGTCCTGAGCCTTGGAATGTTGCGTATGTTGAGCCGTCACGTCGTCCAAAAGACGGGAGATATGGTGAAAATCCCAACAGAGTGTACCAGCATCATCAGTTTCAGGTAATTATGAAACCATCGCCAGAAAATATTCAGGAACTTTACTTAGAAAGTTTAGTGGCATTAGGAATTAATCCTAAGGAACATGATATAAGATTTGTGGAAGACAACTGGGAAAGTCCTACGCTTGGAGCATGGGGGTTAGGATGGGAAGTTTGGCTGGATGGAATGGAAATAACACAGTTTACATACTTTCAGCAAGTTGGAGGACTGGAAGTTGACATAGTTCCATCTGAAATAACTTACGGACTTGAAAGAATTGCACTTTATTTGCAAAATAAGGACGATGTAAAAGATTTAGAATGGACAAAAGGCGTAAAATATGGAGAAAGAAGATTCCAGTTTGAGTATGAATTATCAAAATACAGCTTTGAAGTGGCAGACGTTCCAATGCACTTCCAACTTTTTGATATGTACGAAAAAGAAGCTCAAAATTGCCTAAACAACGATTTAGTATTCCCAGCCTACGAATACGTTCTAAAATGCTCACACACATTCAACAACCTTGACGCAAGAGGTGCAATCAGTACAACAGAAAGAATGTCCTACATTTTAAGAATCAGGGATTTGGCTAAGAAGTGTGCAGAGAAATTTGTGGAGGCAAGGGAGAGATTGGGATTCCCGTTGTTGAATAAGTAAAAATATAGAAGAGGGGGAATTCTTCTTTTGAAAGGAGGACTGTGGAATGAAATTGTCGATAAAAAATGTTGGAAAGCTAAAGGAAGCTGATGTTGAGATAAATGGGATAACTGTTATTGCGGGAGAGAATAATACAGGAAAAAGTACCGTTGGGAAAGTTTTGTGGAGTGTTTTCAATGGATTTTATAAAATTGATGAAAAAGTTTATAATGAAAAAGTTTCTGAGTTGAAAAAAATTGTTGATAATCTCTTGAAAGAAAATGGTTATGATAGAATTAAGGATAATTTTAAAGATTTTTTTGGAATTTTTGACAGAACTAACGAGAAGATTGCTATTGAGCTTTTAAAAAATGATAAAGATTATTCAGAAAATGAGATAAAATCTATAGTTAATAAATATAAAGAAAATTTAGAAATTGGAGATATATCAAATTTTGTTGATGAAATAAATAAACGATACTTTAAAAATTTTGAACAAAGAAATTATAAAAACTATTGTCTCACGAGTTATGAATAAAGAATTTCATAATCAGATTAATACAGTTTTTTCTTCAGAAAAAATGGATGTTGGAAAAATAAATCTTGAAATAAAAGGAAAAAATATACACTTAAAAATTGAAAATAATGAAATTTCAGATATTCAAAATTATTTTTTGATAAATAAAGAAACTGTGTACATTGATAATCCATTTATTTTAGATAGTTATGATTATGAAGATGAGAACCATCAAACGCATTTGGGGAATAATGTTTTTTCAGAAAATGAAAATGGTGCTATTTCAGAAATAAAAGTGAAGAAAAAATTGAATAATATTTACAAAAAGTTAAATAATATTTTAAATGGAGAAATTCTGGAAGACAAAAATTTTAATTTTGTTTATAGAACAAATAGTGGTGATATTGACTTAAAAAATTTATCAACAGGGCTTAAAACTTTTGCGATTATAAAAATGTTATTACAAAATGGAACTTTAGAAGAAAATGGAACAATAATTCTTGACGAACCTGAAATTCATTTACATCCTGAGTGGCAAATAAAATTTGCAGAATTAATCGTATTGTTACAAAAAGAATTTGGAATGCACATTTTACTGACAACACACAGTCCTTACTTTCTCAAAGCTATACAAGTTTATTCAAAAAAATATGAAATATCAGACAAGTGTAAATATTATATGAGTGAATTAGATGGAGAACAAGCAATTTTAGTTGACAAGACTAGCAAAACAGATGATTTGTTTTATAAGTTAGCTATTTCTTTTGAAAATTTGATGAATGAGGAAGAATTGTATGAAGATTAGTGATTTGAGAATAGAATGTAAGTCAACTTTGAAGAAAACTTCAAAGGATGATAGCAATAATTATATGACGAATTCTGATTTGCAGGTAATTGATTTTGATTGTTTAAAAGATAAATATATAGGGAAGATCGAATTTAATGGATTAGGTGTTAAATCAAATGATGCTTTGTTTATCAAAGGTAAAAATTATGTTTTTATTGAATTTAAAAACGGAGAAATGAAAAATATTAAAGAATTTGAACTTCATAAGAAGATATATGACAGTGTACTTATATTTTGTGATATTTTTGATAAAACGTTGAAAGATGCTAGAAAAGAATTGGATTATATTTTAGTTGCTAATTTTTCAAATTCTGAAAGAAATGATAAAAAATTGTTAGATAACTTGTTAAAAACTGTAAAAATTGAGGAAAGGCTGAGAGCTGGGCTAAGAAATTTTAAAGATTATTGCTTCAAAAATGTACACACTTACTCAAAAGAAGAATTTGAGGAAAAATTTGTAAAAAAGATGGAAAATTAAAAATATTGTTTAGAAAAATAGTTAAAAAAAATGTAAATTTGTAAAGGAGAGCAACTATGAATTTTCTTTTTGAAATAGGATTGGAAGAATTGCCTGCACAATATGTGGATAAGGCGGAAAAAGATCTGAAAAAAATAATAGAAAATGAATTAAAGGCTGAAAGAATCAAGTTTTCAGGGATTGAATCGTTTAGTACACCTAGAAGGGTTACAGCGATTATAAAGGATTTGGCTGAAAAACAAGATGATTTGGATAAAAAAAGCGTAGGGCCTTCGGTAGAAATTGCTTATAAGGATGGGCAACTTACGAAAGCTGGAGAAGGATTTGTAAAGTCGCAAGGTGCTACGGCTGATGATATAAAGATTATTGAAAATGAAAAAGGAAAATATATTTCGATTGAAAAATTTATTGCAGGAAAAAATACTAAGGAGATTTTACCTGAAATATTGAAAAATGCGATAAAGAAAATAGAGTTTGAAAAGTCAATGAAATGGGCGGACAGAACATTTAGATTTGTGAGACCGATTAAATGGTTTGTAACTTTGTTTGATAATGGAGAAATTTTACCTTTTGAGTTTGAAGGGCTAAAAGGTGAGAATAAAACTCGTGGAATGAGATATTTTGCTTCTCAGGACATTGAGATTAATAATCCGCTTGACTATGAAAAAATATTGCTTGAAAACTTTGTTATTGTAAATGGTGAAAAAAGAAGAGAAGAAATTTTGAAAAGTATAAGGGAAAATAGTGAAAAGGATGGAGATACTGCTATAATCAATAAATATTTATTGGATGAAGTGGTTAATGTGGTAGAATATCCTTATGCAATAAAAGGTGAATTTAGTAAGGATTATTTACAGCTTCCTGAAGATATTATAACGATTACATTGGAAACTCATCAAAGATATTTTCCAGTAAAAGATAAGGACGGTAAATTATCTAATAAATTTATTGTTATAAGAAATGCGCCTGAATATTCTGAAACTGTGAAAAAAGGGAATGAAAAGGTTGTAGAGCCAAGACTTGCTGATGCGAAATTCTTCTTTGACGAGGATTTAAAAAATAAATTTGCAGATAATGTGGAAAAACTGAAGGAAGTTACTTTCCAAAAGGATATGGGAACAATTTTTGAAAAAGTTAAAAGAAGTGAGAAAATCGCTGAATATCTGATTTCGGAATTGAACTTGAATGACAAGAAGGAAAATATTATAAAAACTGTGGATTTAGCAAAAGCCGATCTTGTTTCAAATGTAATTGGAGAAAAGGAATTTACAAAATTGCAAGGGTTTATGGGTTCAGTTTATGCTGAAAAGCAGGGAGAAGATAAAGATGTGGCGCTTGGAATTTTTGAACATTACTTGCCTCGTTATCAAGGAGATGAACTACCTACAACTGTAGAAGGTGCCATTGCTGGAATAGCTGACAAAATGGATACAATAATCGGATGTTTTTCAGTTGGATTAAAACCGACAAGCTCTAAAGACCCTTACGCATTAAGACGTGCGACACAAGGAATTATCCAAGTTGTATTAAATTCAAAATTATCCTTTGACTACAAAGAATTAATTGAAAAGGCTTATGAAATTTTTTCAAATGATAAAAAAGTGCTGGAAAAAGATGTTGTAAAAGATGTGACCGAGTTCTTTAAACAAAGAATAATTAACGTACTTTCTGAAAAATATAAAAAAGATCTTATAAACTATGAGATAAATCTTGAAAGCAATGTTGTGGAACTTGATAAAAAATTATCTGAACTTCTGAAATTATCGCAAACTGAAAACTTTGAAATTTTGATAAATCTTTTAAAACGTGTAAAAAATATTGTGAAAGATGAAAAAAATGAAAATCTAAATATTGACAGTACTTTATTTGAATTGGAAGAAGAAAAGACATTGTATAATTTAGCAAATCAATTGGAAAGTATTGAAAATACAGAATTTTCAAATTATATTGAAACATTGCTAAATAATGCCTCTACAATTAATCAATTTTTTGATAATGTAATAATTAATGTTGATAACAAAAAATTGAAAGAAAATCGTATTACATTATTGAAAAAATTAGAAATTTCTATTGATAAAATGATAAATATCTAATTTTTATCTATTTTTTTCCAATTGGCAGTAAATTTGTGAATAATTTTTGAAATTTATTTTAAAAGGAAAAAAATAAAATGAATGACTCGAGAGTCATCCTAAATAGCTGTTTTGTTGAAAATGTACTGAATACAACGGATAAAACAATCTAAATAGTTGAATTTTTTTATTGACTTTTTATTAAAACAATGGTATCATATATTTGTAAACGTGAAGTTTTGGCTAAAGAATATTTTTTAATTATAAAGTTAAAGTATTGATTTTTTTCTTAAAATAGTGTATAATCTTAGAAGAGGATTAGGAGAAAACAGTACTAACTAAGTTAGAGAAAAAACAAAATGACATTCAGGAGGAATTGAAATGAAAAAATTAGTAATTTTAGGAACAGCTTTATTAGCTTTAAACGCTGTAGCATCTGAAGTCCAAATTAAAGGTGGATATGATTTCTACAGAAAATACAAATCTGGTTCAGATGCTACTGGAACAGATTTTAGATTAAAACCAGGTCCAGTAGCTGGAATAGAGTACATTATTGACAATCAAGGTGAATTTGAATGGGGAGTAGGTTCAGAATATAAATTCTCTGCTAACTCAGGAAAATTAAGAGATAAAAAAGAAAATACAAAAATTGCAAGAAGTGTACCTGTGTATGCTTTAGGTAAATTTAACTTAATTACAAATAACAATGGAAATGATGCATTATATGTGTTAGGAAGAGCAGGATATAATTTTGCTAAAGAAGCAAAAGAAGCTAGAAGAGATGACTTGAAAGTATCAGGTGGACCATATGTAGCAGCTGGATTAGGAACAGAGTTCGGACCAGTTTCATTAGAAGCTATATATGAAAGATCTAACTTCAAAACTAGAGATATTGTAGCAGGAGATAGAAGTAGAGATTATTCTGATTCAGTAGGAGTAAGATTAGGATATAGATTTGGACAATTGAAAAATGACAGATCACCTAAAATCATAACTCAAACAGTTACAGTGCCTGTGCCAACTCCAGTACCTACACCAGCACCAACTCCATCTAGAGACATTGATCAACCAAATACAGCTACATTACCATTTAGCTGTTCTGTTGACGATAAAAAATGTGTAATTAGAGGATTTAAAGTAGACGGAAGAGTACCTAATGAAGGTGAAGCTGCTGACTTGAGAACTATCGCAGGTGTAATTAATCAATTTGCTGATGGCGGATCAATTGATTTTGTTGGACATACAGATTCAACTGGATCAGCTGCATATAACCAAAAACTATCAGTAGCTAGAGCACAAAATGTTGCTAAATTATTGAGAGAATATGGATTGAAAAATTCAATTTCTTACGGAACAATTTCTGGGCAAGGAGAAAGTAATCCAGCAGATACTAATGATACTGTTGACGGAAGATACAATAATAGAAGAGTTGAATTATTCTTCCAAAATGTTGATTTTAGTAACGTAAGATTTATCAATAGATAATTGAAATTTAAATTTTTGTAAATTAGGGAGATATTTTGAATATCTCTCTTTTTATATAATTTTAAAAGGTTTTTAGTTTATTCTTATTAAAAAATTCATAAAAAATCTATATAAACATTGATTTTTAACCTAATAAATGATATTATTTATATAAGATTAATTTATATAGTCAAAGTTTTGTATAAAATCCATAGAGTTCTAACTTGAAAGAAGGATATATGAAAGAAATTATTGTGGAAATAAAAAATGAGCAAGGGCTTCATGCAAGACCATCTGGGCAGATTGTCAATATCGCAAAGAAATATGATTTGACTTTGGAAATAGAAAAAGTTGGAGAAAATGAAATTGTAGATGCGAAGAATGTATTTGGAGTAATGATGCTTGGAGCAGCTAAGGGAGAAAAATTAAAACTTAGAGCAATTTCAAAAAATGAAGAAAATATAGAAGATGAAAAGAAATTATTAGAAGAATTAAGAGAAATGATTGAAGTTGATAAATTTTTTGAAGAATAATTTTTATAAATAAAAAAGAAGGGAGAAGAACTGGCTTTTAATAGCAGTTCTAGAGTGCAAAATGAACGAAAAAGAATTTGAATTATTATTGGAAGATTATTTACCAGAAGAAAAAAAATCTGGAGATGTAGTAGAAGGAGTTATTACTAGAAAAGAACTGGATTATGGTTTTCTTGATTTGAATGCAAAGAAAGAAGGAAGAATTTATGCAAGCGAGGTTAAAGATTTTGAAATAGGAGATAAAATTGAAGTAAAAGTTTTAAGAGAAGACGATGAGAACATCATTGTTTCAAAATTTGTATTGGATAAGGCAAAAGAACTAGCATCATTTAATGTAGATGACATTGTAACAGGAGAAATTATTAAGAAAATTAAGGGTGGGTACACTGTAAGAATAGGAAAAAATGAAGCATTTCTACCATTTTCACTTGCCAGATTTGACAAAAACAAAGATTATACAGGACAAAAATTTAAATTTTTAATAAAGGAAAAAAATAAGAGCAACATAACTATTTCAAGAAGTGATTTAATAAAAATTGAAGAAGAAAAATATTTAGAAAAGGTAAACATTGGAGATGTTGTTACTGGTAAAATTAAAGAGATATTTGACTTTGGAATTATCTTGGACTTGGGAGCAACTAGTGGATTTATTCATATATCTGAAATTTCTTGGGATCAAGTGGATAATTTGACTGAAAAATATAAAATTGATGATGAAATAAGTGCTAAAATTATTGAAAAGGACGCTGAGAAAAATAGATTAAAATTAAGTATAAAACAATTGTCAGAAGATCCTTGGGTTGCATTTGCAGCAAGCCATAATGTAGGAGATGTAGTCGAAGCAGTCGTAAAGGATGTGCTTGATTTTGGGATAGTTGTGACTGTTGATGGTAATTCTGGATTTGTACATGTTTCAGAGCTGGCTTGGCATAATGGGGCTAAAGAGCTTAAAAACTACAAGGAAGAGGACAAATTTTCTGCAAAAATTATTCAAATTGAAGATGAAAAGAAAAATGTTAAGTTAAGTGTAAAACAATTGTCAGAAAACCCTTGGGATACAGTCAAGGAAAAATACCATATTGGAGATATTATTGAAAAACCAATAACAGAAGTATTTGACTTTGGATTATTAATTTCACTGGAAAAAGATATTGACGGACTTTTACATGTGTCTGACTTGTCGTATAAGAGAGAAGCCAATTTAACTTCAAAATATAAAGCAGGAGATGTAATCAAATTTAAAATAGTTGACTTTAATGACGAAAAAAATAGAATTACTCTAAGTGCTAAAGCGTTGCTTGATGATAGATGGGAAATTCTTGAGGAAACTTATGACTTTGATAATACATTTAAAGGAAAGGTTATGAATGTTCAGGATTATGGAATTTTTGTGGAATTAGAAAAAGGAATAGAAGTTTTTATCCATAAAAACGAATTTTCATGGAATAAAAAAGAACATAAAGAATATAAAGTTGGCGATGAAGTCGAATTTAAAGTAATTGTAGTTGATAAACTTGATAAAAAACTGTCTGGAAGTATCAAGCAATTAGAAAAATCACCTTGGAAGGAAGCAATTGAACAATATAAGAAAGGAAATATTGTAAATACTGAGATTGTTGAAATTCAGGAAAATTTTGTGCTTGTTAAATTAACAGACAGATTTAACGGAATTATACCAAAGCGTGAGTTAACAGAGGAATTTTTGAAGGATATTTCTGAAAAATTCTCAGTTGGAGATAAAGTTGAGGCTGTAATTACAGATATTAATGAAAAAAGAAAATCAATTGCATTATCTGTAAAAAAAGTTCAGGAAATGGAAGAGAAAAAAGAACTTGATGAGCTTATGAAAGTTTATGGAGTCTAATTTTACAAATTCAAAATATAATAAAATTAAGAAAGAGTTATAATTTTAACATTTAAACATATATAATATATATGATTGAGTAAAAAAAATAAATTTTACATAATTAAAAAAAAGTGTTAAAATATAAAAGTAAACATTAGAATACTGAAAATATGGAGGTAAAATTAGATGGCAAAGGCAGAATTTATGAAATTTGCATATTTCGATAAAGAAATAGTGGAATTTGAAAAAGCGACAGTTAGTATCGCTACACATAGTTTACAATATGGGACAACTTGTTTTGGTGGTATCAGAGGATATTATAGAAATGGGAAAGTAGCGATTTTTAGACTGAAAGATCACTATATTAGATTAATGAATGCGTCAAAAATGTTAGGATTTGAATATTTTATAACTTGGGATGAATTTAAAGATATTGTTACAGAATTAGTTAAGAAAAATGATGTAAAAGAAGACTTTTACATGCGACCATTTGTTTTTTGTAAAGAGCCTAGATTGTCACCTAAAAAGGCAGGATTAGACTTTGATTTAGCAATTTACATGTTGCCGCTTGCAGATTATGTAAGTACAGAAGGCGGACTAAACTTAATGAGTTCAACTTATAGAAAATACAATGATTCGGCAATTCCTACAAAGGCAAAAGCGGGAGGTTCATATATTAACTCGTTCCTTGCAACAAGTGATGCACAAAGAAATGGTTACGACGATGCATTAATGTTTGATGATGCTGGAAATGTGGTAGAAGTGTCAGTTGCGAATATAATATTAGTTTATAGAGGACAAATAATAATCCCTGACACTGGAAACGCAGCTCTTGAAGGAATTACAGTAAGATCAGCATTGGAATTATTAGAACACAATGGATATAAAATAAATCGTGGAAAAATTGACAGATCGATGGTATTCACAGCAGACGAACTGCTAGTAACAGGAACAGCAATGAAAATTACTTATGCAGAATCACTGGACAAACGTCCTATTGGGCAGTTAGACTTTAATGCAAAACCACAAGCAGGTAAATTTCATAAATTGTTAAAATCAGAATATGAAAAAGTAATTAATGGAGAACACGAATTGTCTTCTGAATGGTTGTTTATTGTAGAATAAAGGTAAGTACACTGGAAGTGTTTTAAAAGAGCATTGAAGGTGTACTTTTTATATTGTTAAAATAATTTTTTTATTATTTTGAAAAAAACTTGTATTTAAGATAGATTAGGAGTAAAATATAAGAGAAAAAAGTAATTGGGAATTATTGAAAGATACATAAAAATGAGAATAGAATTGAAGATTCTTGGGAAATTAAATAGTAATGTAAAAATTTGGGAAGAGAGATGGTTATTTAAATCATCTCTCTTTTTAGATAAATTTGTTTTATTTTTAACAAAATAAAAAAGATTAGGTTATCAAGTAAGTATTAATTAAAAAAAAGAATAAAAAATTCTTGAAATTCCAAAATAAAAATGATACCATTACAATAGGAGAAATAAAACTTGAAAAATAATGGTTTATACTTGGATAGTTAGAACTATTTAAGTGTTGAAAAAATTATCAATTTAGTCAATTCAGAAACTATTCAGTAAAAATCAAAAATTTTTAAAAAAGAACAAAATTTGGAGGGAAAAAAGTGGAAAAGAGAGCAACTATAATAACATACGGTTGTCAAATGAATGTAAATGAAAGTGCAAAAATGAAGCAGATGCTGCAAACAATGGGGTATAGCATGACTGAAGATATTGAAAATACAGATTTGGTATTTTTAAATACTTGCACGGTAAGAGAAGGTGCAGCTGTTAAAGTATATGGAAAACTAGGGGATTTGAAAAGAATTAAGGAAGAAAAAGATGGAAAAATGATTATTGGTGTTACAGGATGTCTTGCTCAAGAGGTAAGAGATGAATTTATTAAAAAGACCCCTTATGTCGATTTGGTGCTTGGAAATCAGAATATTGGAAGAATTCCTGATATTTTGGAAAGAATCGAAGCGGGAGAAGAAACACATATTGTTATGGTGGATGATGAGGACGAATTGCCAACAAGGGTAGATGCAGATTTTGGAGATGATATTGTTGCTTCTATTTCAATAACTTATGGATGTAATAATTATTGTACATTTTGCATAGTTCCTTATGTACGTGGAATGGAGCGTTCTGTACCTCTTAACGAAGTTGTCAGGGATGTTGAGCAATATACAAAAAAAGGATACAGGGAAATATTATTTTTAGGACAGAATGTAAATTCGTATGGAAGCGACTTTGCGAATGGAGAAGATAATTTTGCAAAGCTGCTGGAGCAAAGTGCAAATGTAGAAGGAGATTTCTGGATAAAATATGTATCTCCACATCCAAAGGATTTTAGTGATGAAGTAATTGATACAATTGCAAGAAATCCTAAAATCGCTAGAATGCTACACTTGCCATTACAGTCAGGTTCTACAAAAATTTTAGATTCAATGAATAGAGGATACACAAAGGAAGAGTTTATAGCTCTTGCTAAGAAAATTAAAGAAAAAATACCTGATATTGGACTTACTACTGATATTATTGTTGGATTTCCTGGGGAAACAGATGAAGACTTTCAGGATACAATGGATGTAGTGAATGAAGTTGGATTTGAGAATGCATTTATGTTTATGTATTCAAAGAGAACAGGAACTCCTGCAGCTACAATGGAAAATCAAGTTGATGAGCAGGTAAAAAATGAGAGATTGCAACAGCTTATGAGACTGCAGAATATGAAGGCAAAGGAAGAAAGCCAAAAATATTTAGGGAAAATTGTAAAAGTACTTGTTGAAGGACCAAGCAGAAAAAATCCTGAAATGCTGGTAGGAAGAAGTTCTACGCATAAAATAGTTTTATTTAAAAGTGATAGAAAAGATTTAAAAGGGCAATTTGTAAATACAAAAATTTATGATGCGAAAACATGGACATTATACGGAGAGTTGGTGGAGGAGTAAATGACGAAAAAAGATAATGAAATAGAATCGGAAAGAATATTAGATGAGCAAGTGGAATTAGATAAGAAAAATGTTTCTGAAAATTCAGATTCTGAAGAAGAAATGATAAGAGAAATCCTTTCTCAAAATGTAACTAAACTAAAGAAAATGGCAAAGGAATATAAAATAGAAAGTTTTTCTGGAATGTCAAAACTTGAACTTATAAATGCGATTCTGATTGAAAAAGGGAAGGAAAGAGGAAAAACTTACGGATTTGGTAAGTTGGATGTAATTGGCGAGGGAAATTATGGGTTTTTGCGAAATACTTCGATTGGTCCAGATGTTTATGTTTCAATTTCACAAATAAAAAGATTTTTTCTGAGAAATGAGGATATTGTATTTGGAGAACTTAGAATTCCTATTGGGACAGAAAAAAATTATGGGATTTTAAAAGTATTGCTTGTAAATGGAGATTTACCTGAAAAATCACTAGAACGTCCGTATTTTGATGATTTAGTACCGTCTTATCCAGAAGAAAAGTTAAATTTAGGAAGCGGAGAAATTTCTTCAAGAATTATTGATTTGATTTCGCCAATTGGAAAAGGACAGAGAGGTCTTATAGTTGCACCTCCAAAAGCTGGAAAAACAGTATTGCTTTCAACGCTTGCAAATGACATTATAAAATACAATCCTGAAATTGATGTATGGATACTGTTAATTGATGAACGTCCTGAAGAAGTTACGGATATTAAAGAAAACGTAAAAGATGCGGAAGTATATTCAGCAACTTTTGATGAAGACCCAAGAGTACATACAGAAGTTACAGAAAATGTGCTTCAGATGGCAAAAAGACAAGTGGAACGTGGGAAAGATATTTTGATTCTTATGGATAGTTTAACAAGGCTTGCACGTTCGTATAACATCACTATTCCATCAAGTGGAAAATTAATTTCGGGAGGAATTGACCCAAATGCACTTTATTATCCAAAAAGATTTTTAGGTGCCGCAAGAAATATAAAAAATGGTGGAAGCCTTACAATTATTGCAACAGCTCTTGTTGAGACTGGAAGTAGAATGGACGAAGTAATTTTTGAAGAATTTAAAGGTACAGGAAATATGGAAATCATTTTAAGCAGAACGCTGGAACAGTTAAGAATATTTCCTGCAATTGATGTACTAAAAAGTGGGACAAGACGTGAAGAGCTTCTGATTCCAAGAGAAAATTTGGAAAAAATTTGGAAATTAAGAAGAGAATTGAATGAAATGTCAGAAGTTGAAGGAATGAAAAATCTGATAGAACTTATAAAAAAATATAAAAATAATGATGAATTACTGGAAGATTTATATAAAGCTAAAAAAACAAAATAAAAATAAATATTAAGGAGAAAAAAGATGTTTGGAAATGTAAAAAATGAAGCAGGATTGCTATTTAACAAAGGAAATTTTAAATTGGTAAAGAAAATTTTGAAAAAAGATGAAAAAATTGCTAAGCACAATCATGAAGATGAGGAAATTGTTTTTACCGTTCTAAAAGGGAAAATGGAAATGTACCTGAATGAAACTGAAAAACATGTTTTAGTACCAGGAGATATTTTACATTTTGATGGAGTAAACTTTATTAATGGAAGCGCTTTGGAAGATTCTGAAGTTAGTGTAACATTGATAAAAAAATAATTATGTAATGAGGGTATAATTTTTTATGCCCTTATTTAGTTGAAATATACTAAAAATAATGGGGAAAATGGTATTTTAGCAAAAAAATTAAGAAAAATTGAAATTATCAGAAAAAAAGTGTTGACATTCATTCTGATTTATGATATTATATTTCTTGTCTGAGAGTAATTAGTAAAAGTTATTCTTTAGAGCGGTGTATAGCGCAGCTCGGTAGCGCACCTGCCTTGGGAGCAGGGGGTCGTAGGTTCAAATCCTACTACACCGACCATTTATAGATTTTGCGGGAGTAGCTCAGTTGGTAGAGCGTCAGCCTTCCAAGCTGAATGTCGCGAGTTCGACCCTCGTCTCCCGCTCCATTTTATTTATAAGAACAATTTAGTTATAAATATTATGGTGACCGTAGTTCAGTTGGTAGAGCGCCAGTTTGTGGCACTGGTTGTCGCGGGTTCAAGTCCCGTCGGTCACCCCATAACTGCGAGCCATTAGCTCAGTCGGTAGAGCACTTGACTTTTAATCAAGGTGTCACTGGTTCGATCCCAGTATGGCTCACCACTATAATAATTAAATAATAGATTTGCGAGAGTGGCGAAATTGGTATACGCACTAGACTTAGGATCTAGCGTCTTCGACATGTGGGTTCGAGTCCCACCTTTCGCACCATTTAAAAATTAAAATTACAGATAGATATAAGAGCATAAATTGCTCTTTTTTTTATAATTTATGCTAAACTCCATAAAAAATAGAAATTATATTTTAAAAATTTTAGTTAAAAAAGTTAGAAAGTTAGGGTATACTATAGAAAATTTATTGATTTTTACATATTTTTATTCTAAATTTTAAGTAAATTGACTATAATAATAAGTAATTTTGATATTTCTTAAATTTTTTTATTCTAAAATTATAATAGAATTGTTATAAATGGAAAATAGTGTTAGGTTGTAAAATATATATATTTTAAAATAATCCTATTAACTGGAGAAATAAGAGAGAAAAATGGAAAAAACAAATGTAAAGATGGTTTATCAGTATGATGGAAGTAAATTTTGTGGGTTTCAGAGGCAAAATACAATAAAAACTGTACAAGGGGAAATTGAAAAAATTATTTTCAGGACATTTTCACAAAAGATAAATATGATTTCATCTGGGAGAACTGATAAAGGAGTTCATGCAATGGAACAGGTTTCTAATTTTGTGATTGATAGTAAAATTCCGCTTGAGGCGATAAAAAGACAAATTAATAAATGTCTGAGAAGAGAAGTTAAAGTATTAAGTATTGAGAAAGCAGATAAAAAATTTAATGCGAGATTTAATGCAAAAAGTCGAACTTATTTGTATATTATGAGGGATGAGGAGAATATTACACCGTTTGAGTCGAATTATGTGACTGGATTGAGAAAAAGTGTAGATGTGGAAAGATTTCAGGAAATAATGAATGATTTTGTAGGAAAGTATGATTTTAGCAGTTTTATGAAAAAAGACAAGGCTTACAGAAATCCTGTGAGAGAGATTTTTTATGTGAAATGTTATTATGATGAAAAATTTGGAGAAAAACAAGTAAATGTGGAAATTTGTGGTAACGGATTTTTGAAAACAATGGTCAGAATTATGATTGGTTCAGCACTTGCAGTTTATTTTGGTAAAGAAGAAAAAGATTACATCAGGAAAAGATTGGAGAAACCTGATGTTGATGGTAAAAAAATTTTGGCAGCTTCAGAAGGGCTATATTTATATAAGGTAAGTTATTAAATTGTTTGTAAAAATCTAAAACTGACTAAAGAGATTATAGTTATTTTAATTAAATTTGATATTGTATAGCTTTATTAATTTAATAAATTTTATTTAGATTCTAATATTACTTAGAATGATCAATTTAATAAGGAAGATGTTTTGTAATAAAAATATTACAAATTAATCAATCTAGTTTTGTGTTAAAATAAATCATATGAGAAATTTATGAGAAAGGATGATTTACATGGGAAAAAATTATAAGTTTAGAATATTGGATGCAAAAAAAGATTCAGAATTGTTATTTAAGATTGTTAAACATGAAAATGAAGTGTTTGGAGAAGCAACAGTTGGAAACTGGAACATTAAGCCATTTACTAAATATGGAAAAGTTTTTGCGATGCTAAGTAACGATGAAAATGAAGAATTGATGTCAGTTATTGAAGTTTTGAGCAGTTTTGATAGAGAAGTGGCTTATGTTTATGGGGTTTCGACTGTGCCGAAATTTGAGAGAAATGGATATGCTAGAAAGTTGCTTCAGTATGTAATGGAAACTTTGAAGAAGATGGGAATAAAGAAAATAGAACTTACTGTAGATATGGATAATTTTACTGCGAAAAAAATTTATGAAGAACTGGGATTTAAAATAGTAGAAACTTTAGATAACGAGTATGGGGATAATGTTGAAAGATACTTGATGAGATATTTGGTAAAATAATAGATTTATCTGTTAACTGAAGATATGCTAAAATAATATTTTGAAAATACGGGAAGACAATTTGTTATAAATAAAAGATGTTAAGTTGCTAAATATATTTGATTTTTAAATAATATAGATTAGTTAAAATTATTTTTTTTAGAATTTAATGTGAATTAAAAAATCTTCTTTCTATTTTAAAAATAAGAGTTAGAATAATAAAACAAAGAATACAAGAGTTATATTTTATAGATTGCTAAAATTTCTGGCAGGAAATAAATTTGATTTTTGTATTTTTTTTATAAAAAATAAATAATTAGTATAAACCATGTGTTTATTTAATATAATTGGTCAATAAAGTTTGAAACTGTGTTTAAAAATTAATTTTTGATTTTAAACTTAATTTTTATTTAATTTTTATAAAAGTAAAACCAAATGGGGGGGTATAATGTTAGTGGCTTAGCTTTCGGATATTGAAAATTTTAATATTTGATAAAAATAAGATTATTTAATGTTTTAATTAAAAAAATTAATAAAATTTTTAAAGGAGGATTATTTATGAAAAAATTAGGATTAGGAGTGTTTTTGTTAGGCATACTGGCATTTGCTCGTCCTGGAGAAGTTGGAAAAAAATATATTGGGGAAACAAATGGATACTGCCAGAAGGGCATAATTTTAAAAAAATGGAAAATTGAAAGAAAGTATACTTCACCTATAACGAAAGCAAGAGTGAAGTATGAAATTTGTAGATTAAATGAATTGAGATATAGAAATATTATTGCTGAATTAGAAGGAAGAGATGTGTTTCAAAATTCGGAATTGAAAAACTATATTGAAATAGTTAATAGTCCAACTACGGTAGATTATGATAGGAGAATTCTTTATTTGAGAATATGGAATTAATTAAGCAGTAATTAAAAAATTATTTTTAGAGATGGAAATTTCTAAATAAATATTTATAAAATTTAAATATAAAATAAGAAGAGAGGTAAAGAAAATGAAAAAAATTTTTTTAATAATAATAGGAGTTATGATGTCAATTAGTATCAACAATTTTTCAGCAACTAAAAAAAGAGCTACAGGAAAAGTACAACAACAAAGTCCACAAAGTATGGCAGTGAATTTTATAAATAATTATTTTAAGGCATATACATCAGGAGAAATAGATATAGACCAATGGGTATACGATAATAGTTCGATAACCCAAAGATATAGAAAGGAATATAGAAATGAAGTACTTGCAAATGAAAATTGTTCTCCTGACGGAACTATAGATGAATGTTCATTTCCTATAAGAGATCAAGGTGGAGATTTGTATACAGGAAAATTTAAAGCTACGAATTATAATCCATCAACTGGTTATGTTACAGTAAAGCCAATACAATCATTTAGTAATGAGTCATATAAAATAAAGGTTATTAAATCAAATGGTAAATGGATGGTAGATGATGTTGTGCCATGGTGGAAAGAAATTACATATTAGTACTTAATTAATGTTATGAGGTGAATTTTATGAAAATTAAAATAAATAAAAATTTTATTGCATTATTTGTATTTTTATCAGTAATTTCTTATTCATACCAACATAAATTGTCAGAACCACTTGATAATTTTGGATATACAATGTGTACTTCGTTAGAACCTTCTGAAAATCAATACGAAAAAGGAATTTTACGTGTAAGTTTAAATAGTTGTAGTTTTGATCGATCTAGTTATTTTAATAATGATTTTTCGGGTTCGTTGACTATGGGGATAAGAGTGAATAATATATTTGAATTAAAAAAATATCTTAATGAGAATAATGGAGTTTTGATGTTAAAATATGGTATAAGAGGATATACGGATTTTTATAAAGTATCATATATGGAAGTACAAAGAAAAGATATTGTTATTACTGATTATAATAGTTTTTTGGATAAATATAAAAGTAAATATGATGATTATGGATGTATTCCAAAATAATTTTTTTTTATAATAAAATCTAAAAAAGGTTGTTTTTTGACAGCCTTATTTTTTTGGTAACAATAATTTAAGAATATAAATTTGATAGAATCTAGTATTTATAATACTCATCTCAATATTATAAAAATTTTCTGAAAAAATGAAAAAATTTTTAAAAAAAGTGTTGACAAAATTAAAAAAATGTAATATTATATATTTGTAGTTAGCAACCTAACTCAGAGAGTGCTAACAATAAAAAGGAAGGTGCCGAGATGAATGATAGGGAGCAATTGATTTTAAAGGCTATTATCAAGCACTATCTGGAATTTGGTGAGAGTGTGGGATCACGGACACTTGAGAAAAAATATAATATTGGAGTGTCTTCGGCCACTATTCGAAATACAATGGCAGATTTGGAAGATAAGGGCCTAATTGTAAAAACACATACATCTTCTGGACGTATTCCGACAAGTGAAGGATATAAGCTGTATGTCGATGAGCTTTTGAAAATTAGAGATATTTCTCAGGAGGAAAAGGCGAAGGTCATGCAGGCGTACAATAAGAGGATGAATCAAATTGATACGATATTTGAGGAAACATCCAGATTATTGTCAAAAATTAGTCAATATGCCGGGGTTGTATTGGAGCCGGCGTTTACGCAGGAAGGTGTAAAAAAGGTAAAATTGGTACATATTGATGAAACGACTATACTTGCCGTAGTTATAATGAATTCTTCCCTTACAAAAAATTTAAATATCTTTCTGGAAAATCCTGTAACTGAAAATGAAGTTGAAACAATAAATAATTTTTTGAATGAGAAGATTGCAAATAGTGAGTATTTTACATTGTCTGACTTGAAGGATTTTTTCACAAATACGAATTTATTTATGCAAAGCGATTTTCAGGATAATATGATTTCCGATGAAGGAAAATTATTTTTTGAAGGTGGAACGAATCTCATTGAAAATAACGCATCTGATGTAATGAACCTTATAAATCGGGTAAAACTGTTTAATAATCCAAATGATTTACGGAATGTATTTGCCCAGTTTTTACAGATGGAGGAATTTAAAGATAGAGAAGTTAATGTAATTTTCGGAGAAGATTTGAACATTGCAGGGCTTGAAGATTTCTCATTTGTATTTTCGGTTTATACGCTTAATAATGCGAAGGGGATTATCGGTGTGATTGGACCAAAACGGATGGAATATTCAAAGACGGTTGGACTCGTTGAATATGTAGCAGAAGAAGTGAATCAGTTATTAAATCAAAAAAATAAATAATAAGAAGGAGAGTGGGTTTTTTAAATGGCGGAAAAAGATTTGGAAAAGGAAAATTTGGAAGGTGAAGCTGTACAGAATGAGGCGGTTGAAGAGCAAAATGAAAATGTAGAAAATCAAGAAGCTGAAAAAAGTACAGAAGAAACTTCTGATAATTGTGATGATAAGGTAAAGAAATTAGAAGCTGAACTTGAAGAATGGAAAAATTCATATACAAGAAAGTTGGCTGAATTTCAAAACTTCACAAAAAGAAAAGAAAACGAAGTTGCTGAAATGAGAAAATACGCTTCTGAAGGGATTATCGTAAAATTGCTTGACAATATAGATAATCTGGAAAGAGCGGTTGATGCCTCGAAGGAAAGTCAAAACTTTGATTCATTAATCGAAGGAGTTAATATGATTTTGAATAATCTAAAAAATCTGTTGACAGAAGAAGGCGTAGAAGAAATTGAAGCAGCAGGAAAAGAGTACGATCCTTACGAACATAAAGCAATGATTACTGAAAATAAAGAGGAACTGGATGACAACGTGGTTGTGCAAGTTTTCCAAAAAGGGTACAAAATGAAAGGGAAAGTTGTAAGGCCTGCGATGGTTACGGTTAATAAGAAACAATAAAAATTGAAAGAAATAAACAAATAAATTAAATTTATAAAAAATCGACAATAAAGGAGAATGATAGATATGAGTAAAATAATAGGAATAGATTTAGGGACAACAAACAGCTGCGTGGCAGTTATGGAAGGTGGAAACTTTGCTATAATACCAAATAGTGATGGAGGAAGAACTACACCTTCAGTAGTAAACATTAAAGATAATGGAGAAATTATTGTAGGAGAAATTGCAAAAAGACAGGCTATTACAAATCCTGATTCAACTGTAATTTCGATTAAAACTCACATGGGAAGTGACTATAAAGTTGATATTAACGGAAAAAGCTATACACCACAAGAAATTTCAGCAATGATTCTTAAAAAATTGAAAAAAGATGCTGAGGCTTACTTAGGTGAAGAAGTAACAGAAGCTGTAATTACAGTGCCTGCATACTTTACAGATGCACAAAGACAAGCAACAAAAGATGCTGGGGAAATTGCAGGACTTAAAGTTCAAAGAATTATAAATGAGCCAACGGCGGCTGCATTATCTTATGGATTAGATAAGAAAAAAGAAGAAAAAGTATTAGTATTTGACTTGGGTGGAGGTACATTTGACGTATCTGTGCTTGAAATTGGAGATGGAGTTGTGGAAGTTATTTCAACTTCTGGAAATAACCACTTAGGTGGAGATAATTTTGACCAAAAAATTATTGACTGGTTAGCTGACGAATTTAAAAAAGAAACTGGAATTGACTTGAGAAATGATAAAATGGCAATTCAAAGATTGAAAGACGCAGCAGAAGATGCTAAGAAAAAATTATCAACTACACTAGAAACACAAATTTCATTGCCATTTATCACAATGGACGCAACAGGACCTAAACATTTGGAGAAAAAATTGACTCGTGCGGCATTTGATGAGTTGACAAAAGACTTGGTTGAAGCAACTAAAGGGCCAGTAAAACAAGCGTTGGAAGATGCAGATTTAAGTCCTAGTGATATTGATGAAGTGTTATTAGTTGGAGGTTCTACAAGAATTCCAGCGGTTCAAGAATGGGTAAAATCTTTCTTAGGAAAAGAACCTAACAAATCAATTAACCCTGATGAAGTAGTTGCGGCAGGAGCGGCAATTCAAGGTGGAGTGTTAATGGGAGACGTTAAAGACGTATTATTATTAGACGTAACACCATTATCATTAGGAATTGAAACAATGGGAGGAGTATTTACTAAAATTATCGAAAGAAATACTACAGTTCCTGTTAAAAAATCGCAAGTATTCTCAACAGCGGCAGATAATCAGCCAGCAGTATCAATAGTTGTATTACAAGGGGAAAGAGCAAGAGCGGCTGACAACCATAAATTAGGAGAATTTAACTTAAACGATATTCCACCTGCACCAAGAGGAGTGCCTCAAATCGAAGTAACATTCGACATTGACGCAAACGGAATTGTACACGTTTCAGCGAAAGACTTGGGGACTGGAAAAGAAAACACAGTAACAATTTCTGGAAGTTCTAACTTATCTAAAGACGACATCGAAAAAATGAAAAAAGATGCCGAAGCGCACGAAGCTGAAGATAAGAAATTCCAAGAATTAGTAGAAGCAAGAAACCAAGCTGACCAATTAGTAATCGCAACAGAAAAAACTATAAAAGAAAATGAAGATAAACTTCAAGGAACTGAAAAAGAAGACATCGAAAAAGCAATCGAAGAATTGAAAAAAGTAAAAGATGGCGACGATGTAGAAGCAATCAGAAAATCAATTGAAGAATTATCAAAAGTTTCTCAAGGTTTTGCAACAAGAATGTATCAAGAAGCAGCTCAAGCACAACAAGCGGCACAAGGCGGAGAAACAGCTGGAGAAAGTAACAATTCTGGTGCTAATGATGTGGAAGATGCAGAAGTTGTGGATTAAAAAAAATTAAAATAATTATAATAACTAAGAATAGAGGTTTATTCTCTATTCTTTTCATAATTTTGAAATAGGAGTAAAAAATAATTGGAAGAAATTTATTCATTAAATTTAGGTGATTATATTGAAATAGAAAATAAATTACCTAATGAAGAAAAAAAGCAAGCTAAAATAAAAATACATAAATTAAAAAAAGATAGTATAAGTAATTTACATTTGGATTGTTGTTTTTATTGCGGGAATAGTTTTATTGAAACTAAAAAAAAAGAAAACGGTTGTTGTAATTCTCATACAGTACCTAAAAGTTTTTTAGATAATATATCTGAAAATGGTAATGTAAATTTTTTTAATAGTATATATCAAAGTGAGTTTAATAGTAAAAATAACGGTCTTAATAATGCAGGGACATTCAAATTAATTTGTCGAAAATGTGACAGAGAAATTTTTAAATCTTATGAGAATATTGATAATTATAATTCAAAACCTAATGTTAAAATGTTAGCTCAAATTGATATGAAAAATAATCTAAAAAATATAGATAAATGTATTAAAAATTTAGAATTATATAAAGTATTAGAAGAGGGACTATCAATATTTAATGAAGTTTCAAAAAGGAAAGAAAAATTTGAAATTGATTTATCAGAATATAAAGAAGCATATGATTATGCAAAAAAAGTATCACAAAAACCTTTTAATGATTATAATATTTTATATTTTAAAAAGTTAAATTATATAGTTCCAGTTGCTTATCAAGGAACAGTAGCATTAATTAACGATTTGAGAGGAAATATCATAAATAATGTTTATAGTAATGACAAAAAATATAAAATAAAAAATATTTCGTTATGTGTATTTCCATTAGAGAATAGCAGTGTTATTATCATTTTCACAAATAAAAAGAACAAAAGGTATAGTGAATTTTTTAATGACTTTAAAAAACTAGATTTAGAAAAACAATTATCCATAGTAAATTATATATTGTTTTCTTATACAGAAGAATATTTTTTATCACCATTAATTTCTAAAAATACTTTAGATCAATTAAAAGAATTAGTTTATAAAACATCGGATTTTTATAGAAAAACAGAAAATCCTGATGATAAAAAGGAAGTTTTTAAAAAAATTCGAGAAATATACAATTATGACGAGAGTTTAAAATTTCCTAACTTACTTTTAGAAAAGTTTTCAATAGAAAATTTGAAAAAAGAAAATATTTGAATTAAGAAGAAATTGTTATGATAAAAAATTTAGAATCAGAAACAAAGAAATCAGAAGAAAAAGAACTAAGCAATATTGAAAAATCAAAATAAATAAAAATCTTTAAAAAAGGATGTGTTAAAGATGGAAAATACAATAAACACTCTAAAATATGGGAATGTTGAAATTTCAGTTGCGGATAGAGGAGCGGAATTACGAAGTTATAAAGTGGATGGAGAAGAGTTTATGTGGGACAGGAAGCCTGAGTTTTGGGCTGCCAGTTCGCCTGTGCTGTTTCCATTTGTTGGAAGTATAAAAAATGGGGCTTATAGTTACAACGGAAAAGAGTATAAAATTTCTACACGGCATGGGTTTGCTCGGACTGAGGATTTTGAACTGGTTGAGAAAACTGAAAATTCTTTGAAGTTTAGGTTTTCTTCAAATAAGGAAACTCTGGAGAAGTATCCGTTTGAGTTTGAACTGTTTATAACTTATACAATTGCTGGAAATACTCTGGAAATTGGGTATAATGTTGTGAATAAGAATGATTCTGATATGTATTTTTCACTTGGGACACATCCTGCATTTGCACTTGATGTAAATGATGATATAAAATTGAGTGATTATTATTTGGAATTTGAAAAAAATGAAACTTCGCAGAAATATAAACTTACTGATAATGGGTTAGTTTTTGATGAAAAAGCTGATTGCTTGAATAATGAGAATAAATTGCAGATAACTGAAACTGTGTTTGATGATGATGCGATAGTATTTGATGATTTGAAATCCGAAAAGGTTACGATAAAAAATAGTAAAAATTCTAAAGAGCTTAGTGTTGAGTATAAAGGATTTCCTTATATTGCATTTTGGAGTAAGCCAAAAGCTCCTTATGTGTGTATAGAGCCTTGGTATGGAATTTCGGATTTTGAGAATGCAAGCGGAAAATTGGAAGAAAAGACAGGAATTTTAAAATTGGAAAAAGATTGTGAATTTTTTGCAAAACTAATTGTAAAAGGTAAAAAATAACGAAAAATTGAAAAAATTCAAATTTAGTGTTGGATTTCTTGGGAAATTAGGTTATAATATGTCTAATTAGCTTTAAAACCAATTATTAAATGATTATAATTTTTAGAGGTATTTAAGGTTTAATATAAATCATATAAATTAAAAAATTATAAGTTCCAGCAATTAGAAAATATTTTTATGGAATTATAATAGAAGGAAGTGAAAATGTTAGATTTGCTAAAAAATGATTTAAAAAAATTTGCAATTTTTGTAGGTTCAGTATCGTTTGGAATGTTAGGTTATAATTTTAATTTTAATTTTTCACATGTATTGTATTTATTTGTATATTTTTTAATTGCATTAATTGTATATTGTTTTGTCGGAAAAACATTGAAGGTAGGATTTGAGAGTGCAATTATAGAAACTGTGTTGGTAGTTGCGATTTATATGCTTCCATTGGATACAAGTTTTAAGTCTTTTCTATACGGAGTGTTTATTTATATTTCGATTAGTTCAGTTTTTAATAAAATAAAGGAAGTTGGAAAAATTAAAGAGCCTGTAATGGGAGGGTTATATTTATTAATTGCTCTTACGGTAGCACTTATACTTTATAGGTTTCCAGGTTCTATAATGTATTTTAGAGGTATGGAAAACCTGAGTAATGAAATGTTGTTATTATTTACTTTAATAAGCTTGATTGGAAGTATTTGAGTTTTAAAATATAGTAATTTATGAAAATAAGAAAAATTAGTGAAATAAAAATTTGCAGAAGTGGAAAGGATAAAAGATAGAAAATGGCAAAAAGAGATTATTATGAAGTGCTTGGCGTACCCAAAAACGCTTCGGAACAGGATATAAAAAAAGCGTATAGAAGTATGGCAAAAAAATATCATCCAGATAGAAATAAGGATAATCCTGAAGCTGAAGCCAAATTTAAGGAAGTACAGGAAGCAAATGAAATATTAAGTGATCCACAAAAAAGGGCAGCTTATGATCAATATGGACATACAGCATTTGAAAATGGGGGAGCTGGAGCAGGTGGCTTTGGTGGACAAGGTTTTGGAGGCTTTAGCGGTAGTGCTGGCGGATTTGATTTTGAGGATTTAGGAGATATTTTTGGAAGTTTTTTTGGTGGAAGAAGTCGAAGTCAAGGACCAAGAGTTCATCAAGGGGATGATTTGAGATACAACTTAACATTAACTCTTGAAGAAGTTGCTTTTGGTACAGAAAAAGAATTAAAATATAAAAGAGATGGACAATGTAAAACTTGTCATGGAAGTGGAGCTGAGCCAGGACACAATATGAAAACATGTGATAAATGTAATGGTTCAGGACACGTAAGAGTGCAACAGAGAACATTGTTTGGTATGACAAGCGGAATACAGGAATGTGACAAATGTCATGGAACAGGAAAAATTCCTGAAAAAGAATGCCATACTTGTCATGGAACAGGATTGGAAAGAGAAACACATACAAGAAAAGTAAGATTTCCAGCAGGAGTAGAAACAGGGCAAAGATTAGTTGTAAGAGAAGGTGGAAATGCTGGAGCAAATGGTGGAATCTTTGGAGATTTATATGTGTATATAACTGTTGCAAAACATGATATTTTTGAAAGAATAAGTGAGTATGATATTCGTTGTGAAGTGCCTTTAAAAATGACAACGGCTATTTTAGGTGGGGAAGTGGAAGTTCCTACACTTAATGGTAAGAAAAAGATAGTAATTCCTGAAGGAACTCAAAATGGAAAAACGTTCAGATTGAGAAATGAAGGAATTAAATATGGTCGAGGTGAAAATAGGGGAGACGAAATTGTAGAAATAAAAGTGGAAACACCAACAAATCTTACAGACAAGCAAAAAGAGATTTTACGTGAATTTGACGGCTCACTTGACAATAAGAAAAATTACAAAAAAGCACATTCATTTAAAGATAAAATAAAAAGATTTTTTAGTAAATTTGAAAATTAAAAATTTTGAAAAAATAATAAATATAAAAATATTCTAGTCTTAGTTGATTAGAATATTTTTTTTTCGAAGGATTGCCCGTGGTAAGATCGTTACGAATTACGACTTTTATTTGCCCAACTCCAAAACACCTCCTTAACCAGATAGTTGTAGTTAAACAAATAAAAGCTCTGTCAATTTATTTCACTTTTTAAATGGGAAATAGTATAAAAGTATTGGATTATACTTTTTAATTTTTTAAATTATTTCTTAAAAAATAATTCAATAATTTTTAAAATACAGAAGGTAATTCCACTGGCTATAACGGGACCTGCTGCAATTCCTTTGAAAAATACAACTCCCACTATTGTTCCAATTACTAGGGCGACTGTAATTTCAGGCTGTCCTGAAAGCAGTACTACACCTTTTGAAGATAATATGGAGACTGTAATCCCGCTAATAATCGCAACCCATCCAACCGGAGACCTAAATGCATTTAATAAATGGGAAAAGCCAATTTCGCCTGTGGCAATCGGAATTAAAATAGCAATTGTAATTACTAAGACACCCCAGTTAATTCCATTTTCCCTAAATCTAGTCATCAAGTTTTCAATATTGATACCTTTTATCTTATAAATTTCAGTAATGCTGAATAAACATTTTAAAATTAGCACAAAATTTGTAGCATAAATGATTGACTTGTTGTGAGTAACTCTTCCAACTAGCCAAATAAGTCCTAAGAAAATAAAGCTTTCCAAATTTTTCTCCTTTCTTTGTTCTTCTGTATCACATTTTATTATTATTGTTACATTTTATCATAATTTAAAAAATTTTAACAGTTGACAATATATTTAATATTTGTTATTATATATTCAAATCTATTTAATATCAAACTGTTAAAATTGAGTAAATTCAGTGATTAGATGAAATAGTTATAATTTTTTAGTTTGATTTTAAGCGAATTTAATTGTATTTTTAGTAAAAATAATTGTAGGATAGTAGGGTAGAAGGAATTTATTGTTTAAATAAAACAGAAAGTAATTTAGTAGTTTAGAAATTTAGTAGTGTTGAGGATTTGAAAGAATTTTACAAAATAGAATAAAAAATTTTATGGTAAATCGATTTCCAAAATAATAGATTATAGAAATTTTGAAATTGATTTATATATAATTTGAAACTGGATGTAGAGGTTTAGTATGCTAATTACTTGTGATATTAAATATTTTGTTTAGATTTACATAGTAGTTAGTTTATAAAATTTTTGATTGTAAAAATAAACTATTAAATGTTGTAAAGTAGAAATGAATGTTAATATATTTATAAATATTTAGATTTTATCCTCTCCTAAAATTGTTTTTAAGAGAGTTTTTTATTTTGTATCAAATTCTTTAGAAATATATTTAGATTAGTTAATTAGGAATTTAAAAGAAAATATTATAAATTAATATAAAACAAGAAAGGCAGGGAAAATGGTTATTACAACTACAAATGAAATTCAGGACAAGAAAGTTGTGGAATATAAAGGGATTGTCTTTGGAGAGGTTATTTCAGGAATTAATATGTTTAAGGATATGGGGGCAAGTTTGAGAAATATTTTTGGAGGAAGATCTAAAGGCTATGAAGATGAGCTTTTGGCGGCAAGAGAGAATGCTCTGGAGGAAATGAAAACTAGGGCTGCAAATCTTGGTGCAAATGCCATTATTGGTGTAAAAATGGATTACGAAGTATTAGGAGCAGATAATGGAATGCTTATGGTAACTTGCAGCGGAACAGCTGTAGTTGTAGGTTAATTTAATATTGTGCAGTGAAATCGTTTTATAATTTACGTAATGAAAATGGAATAGGAGAAAAAATGATGATTATTAAAGTAGATGGTGGAATAAGTGAAAAAATCTTGGAAAAATTGATAAATAGATTGGAAACGGAAAATAATGTAAGCGTTAAATTAATTGCTGGCAAAGAATATTCGATTTTAGGATTAGTTGGAGATATCAGCACAATCGATATAAAACATATCCAGTCGCTAGATTATGTGCTGGATGTGCAAAGAGTACAAGAGCCTTATAAGAGAGCAAGTAGAAAATTTAAACCAGAGGACACTATTGTAAAAGTGGGAAATGTAGAAATTGGGGGAAATAGTCTTGTGATGATGGCAGGACCTTGTTCTGTGGAAAATGAAAAACAAATTATTGATACAGCAAAAGCTGTAAAAGCTGCTGGAGCAAATATCTTAAGAGGTGGAGTTGTTAAACCTAGAACATCGCCTTATGCCTTCCAAGGATTAGGGATGGAAGGTATTGAATTGATGAAAAAAGCAAAAGAAGAAACAGGGCTTCCAATAATATGTGAAGTTATGTCAATCGCTCAATTGCACGAATTTGGTCCACATCTTGATATGATTCAGTTAGGTGCGAGAAATATGCAAAATTTTGATTTGCTGAAAGAAGTTGGGAAAACAAATATTCCAGTACTGTTAAAAAGAGGATTGAGTGCAACAATCGAAGAATGGTTAATGTCGGCAGAATACATTTTGGCCGGTGGAAATGAAAATGTAGTTCTTTGTGAAAGAGGAATCAGAACTTATGAAACAGCATACAGAAATGTATTAGACTTGAATGCAGTGCCGATGATTAAAAAATTGACACACTTGCCGATAATCGTAGATTCAGCTCACGCAACTGGAAAATATTGGATGGTAAAACCTCTTGCAATGGCAGGAATTGCTGCTGGAGCAGACGGACTTATGGTAGAAGTCCATCCTGAGCCAGACAAGGCATTGTCAGATGGGCCTCAATCATTGAAATTTGAAGTGTTTGATGATTTGATGCAGGATGTGGAGAAGATTGCAAATGTATTGAGAAAGAGTTTTAAATAAAATATAAATTAAAATAGAAAGGATAGTTTATAATTTTGGGAACAATGAAAAAGAGAGAAAAGTTAAAAGTAGAAATTGGTAAGGAATTAAAATTAGGAACAGAACAGATGACAACAAGAGAAGAAATGCTAGAACTGTTAAAAAAATATGACAAGTATATACTGGAATATCCAGAAGAATTAAGTGGCTATGGAAATCGTTCGGTAGTTGAAGAAGCTCTAGGGTTGTATCAGTTGGCACTTAATGATTTAAATAGAGTTACTGATATGGCTCCAACTTTGCACAGAGGATGGCTAAATAAAGGATTAGTGATGCTTAGATTGGGCAGACTTAAGGAAGGATGGCAGTATTATGAATGGCGACGAGGAATGGTAATTGATAATAATGACTTTCCTCAAAAAACTGCAGAAATAGGATTGCCATACTGGAGCGGAGAAAAAACTACAGAAAATCAAAAGTTGTTTGTTTATGCAGAACAAGGAATGGGAGATAATATTCAATTTTTCAGATTTATTTTAGAAGCAAAGAAAAAAGGAGAACATCTTTCAGTTCTAAATAAAGTTGAATTGGATACATTACTACGATATAATCTAGAAAAAAATGGTATAGAAATATTTGAAAATGGTGCTAAATTAACAGGTGATATTAGATACTTTGTATTTTCAATGAGTTTACCATATTGCATGAAAATAGATAGTCTTGAAAAAATACCATATACTTCGAAATATTTAGATACACCACCTCAGTTTAAAGAAAAGTGGGAAAAAAAATTAAGATATACTAAGAAAAAGAAAATCGGAATATTTTGGACAAGTGATTCAGAACATAAAAAAAGTAGATTTAGAAATGTTCCATTCGAAAAAATAAAAAAATTATTTCCACTTGATGCAAAATTTCATTGTTTACAAAAAAACATATCAGAAGAAGATAGACAAGCTGGAGAGAAAGTTAAAAATTTATACTTCTGGGATACAGAATTAGAAGATTTTTCTGATACAGCAGCTCTAATTGATCAAATGGATATGATTATCACAGTGGATACATCAATTGCCCATCTTGCAGGTGCTTTAGGAAAACCTACATGGATTATGCTTGCTTATCATCCTGATTTCAGATGGTTATTAGATAGAGAAGACAGTCCATGGTATGATAGTGTCAAATTATTTAGACAAAATGAAAATTATGAATGGGATAGTGTAATTGAGAAAATAAAAGATGAATTAAAAAAAATTATTTAAACTTTTTATAATTTGTTAAAAAGGGGCTTGAAATTTTGAAAAAAATAGAAAATTTAATAGTAACAATAGTTGGACTTGGAGTGATTGGAGCAGCTTTTGCACAGAGTTTTAAAGAGATTGGTATTAAAACTGTTTATGGGATTGATATTGATGAGGAAACGATAAAGAAGGCAGAAGAGAAAAATATTATAAATAAAGGTTTTTTGGAAACAAGAGAGCCTTTGGAAAAATCGGATTTTGTGGTAATTACTCTTTATCCGAATTTGATGAAGTCGTTTTTTGTAAATAATATTAATTATTTCAGGGAAAATGCGATAATTACTGATGTTGTTGGAATTAAAGAGAAAATTATTAAGGATATTGATCCAATTATTGAGAAGAGTGGAAGAAATATTGACTTTATTTTTGGACATCCTATGGCGGGACGTGAGAAACGTGGGATTGATTTTGCAGATAATAGGGTGTTTAAAGATGCAAATTATATAATTATTAAGGATGAAAAAAATAAAAAAGAAAATCTAGAATTGCTCTCAGAAATTGTGAAATGCATGGGCTTTAAGAAAGTCAGTTTTCTTACAGCACAGGAACACGATGAAATTATTGCGTTTACGAGCCAGCTTACCCACGCAATTGCAGTTTCGCTTGTAAACAGTGATAGTGAAAAGTACGATACAAATCGATTTATTGGGGATTCTTATCGGGATTTAACAAGGATTGCGAAAATAAACGAGGATTTGTGGGCAGAACTTTTTATGGGAAATAAAAAGAATCTTTTAAAAATGATACAGCAGTTTGAACGGGAACTAGATATAATAAAAGAAGCCTTAAACAGCAATGATTTAGGAACTTTAAAGGAAAAATTTATAATTTCAACAAAACGGCGGGAAAAAATTGATTAAGAGAGATTAATTTGGGAGGAATAAAATGGAAAATAATTCTGAGAAAAAGTATTTGAAAAAATTGATAGGAGATAACATTTATCTTTCTCCAATTTCTGTTGATGATGTTGAGGAATATGCTGAAATGGTTAATGATATAAAAGTTTCGGTTGGTTTGGGTTATCTTTCCTATACAAATATTATAGATTTTGAAAGTGAAAAGGAATTTTTAATTTCAGTAAAAAAAGAAAAAATGTTTGCTGTTAGACTACTTGAAAATGATGAGCTTTTGGGAAATATTGGATTTAATTCGTTAGATATTATAAACAGAAATGGTGCGTTGGGAGTTCTCATTGGAAATCCCAAATATCAGAGAAAAGGTTACGGAACTGAAGCTCTAAAGTTAATACTTGATTATGGTTTTTCATTTTTAAATCTGAGAAATATATCGCTAAGTGTATTTGAATATAATCAACCAGCTTACAATCTATACAAAAAAGTTGGTTTTAAGGAAGTTGGGCGATTGCGAAAAGCCTTAGAAATTATGGGAAAAACTTATGATGTGATTATAATGGATATGTTAAAAGAAGAATTTCAGTCGGTTTATATAAAAAGGGAACTTGAAAAAAGATATAATTTGAAATAAAAATTTATATAGTAAAATCATTTTAAATGACAGAATTTAATGGTTTTGCTATATTTTAATATACACATAAAGAATAGAAAATGGAGAAAATTATGGAAATATTGAATGTTGGATTAGGGGAAAATTCTTATGATATTGTAATTGGAAAGAATTTTTTTGATAAATTTCCTGAATATATTGAAAAGATTTATAATGGCAAAAAATTATTTGTGATTACTGATTCTAATGTAGATAAAATTTATAGGAATCAATATAAGAAGATGTTTAAAGGCTTTGATTATACAATTTATGTGCTGGAAGCAGGAGAAAAAAATAAGCATATTGGTATAATGCCAGGAATTTATTCTGCAATGGTAAATGCAGGGCTTACAAGAAAAGATATGGTTGTTGCATTTGGTGGCGGAGTTGTTGGAGATATTGCTGGATTTGCGGCAGCCAGTTATATGCGTGGGATTGGATTTATACAGATACCGACGACAATTGTTTCACAAGTTGACAGCAGTGTTGGAGGAAAAGTCGGTGTTGACTTGCCTGAGGGGAAAAATCTTGTTGGGGCGTTTCATCAGCCGAAACTTGTTTTAATTGACAATTATTTTTTGAATACATTGACAGACAGATATTTTTACGACGGATTTGCTGAAATTGTGAAATATGGATGTATTTATGATAAGAAGTTTTTTGACAGACTTGTGGAAATTGTGGAAAAAGTTGTGGTTTCGCAAGATGATGAAAATTATATAAAAAAATTGCGTGAACATTTGATGAAGTATGTGAATGAGCTTGTTTACCGTTCATGTGAGATAAAAAAGGAAGTTGTGGAAAAAGATGAGAAGGAAAGTAATTTGAGAATGATATTGAATTTTGGACATACTATCGGACATGCAATAGAGCAGTTTACAAATTATGAGAAATACTCCCATGGAGAAGCAATCTCTGCTGGAATGGTAGACATTACAAAAATTGGAGAGGAAAAAGGGTTTACAAAAAAGGATGAATCTGTAAAAATTGAGAAACTATTGAGGGCATTGAATTTACCGACTGAGATTGAATATCCGAAAGACAGGATTTCTGAAATTATGAAAAGGGATAAGAAAAGTACGAATGACGGAATTAATTTTGTAATTCTGAAGGAAATTGGGGAAGTCGAGATTATAAAGATTGGGGAAAAGGAGATTTTTGAGTAGGGAAACACAAATTTTCTTTTTTAAAAATGTAAAAAATTAGATTATTTTGTATAAATATACAAACGGATTATACAATGTCTGATATTTTTTATGAATAGTTAAGATTTAAATTTTAAAGATATACTTTATATTTGAGATTGTAATTGGGTTTTATTACAAAGATTAGATAATGTCTGACCAATTCAAATTGAAGTTGATTGCATTGCAAAAATTAAGTAGAATTTTAGATTATAATAGAATCGTATATTATATAAAAAATAGAAAAATTAAAAAAGTAAATTAATATGGAGATAAGTAATGTATTATGATAATTTTTTATTTTAAATAGAAATTTAGAATGTTGAAAATGACAAAATAATATGTTAAAATTAAATATAAATTAAAAAAGGAGAGTGAAAATGATTACTAATAAAAATGAATTTGGAAATTTTGATTACTTTAATAGTGAAGTAAAAGAAAAAATATCAAACATTATAGTATTGTTGAAAAAAAAAGAAATACAGTATAATATTTATTATGGATATCCAATTATAGATGAGAATGATAAAAAATCATATGTAAAAGGAATAATAATATTAGAAAATAAAATAATATTACTTTATGAGAATCAAGAAGAAAAAGAAGTATATGGTTCATGTCTAATGAATTATTTAACATTAGACAATTCTTTATTTAAAATTACTAGAAATTATGATAAATATGTAGAGGAGATTGACTTGTTTGAGTTTAATGAAGAGTATTTAAATAAAGTGATAAAAGATAAAAAAATAAAATTTGAAATTGATGAAATAAGGAAAATAAATAGAGCAATTCAAAAAGCGTATAATTTAAGTAGTGATGATGATAGAGAAGTAAGTTCGAAAGATACATTAGGATATAAATTAAAGGAAAGAAATACATATATAGGAAATTATGATTCAACACAGTTTAATATGGTAGAATCAGATATAAAAACTCATCAAAGAATTAGAGGATTAGCAGGAAGTGGAAAAACAATATTAATGTTAAAAAAAATAGCACGAACACATTATATGTACCCTAAGTTAGATTTAGCATTTATATTTTATACAAAGTCTTTAAAAGAAGATGTAATAAAAAAATTCAAAAGATTTTATAAAGATTATGATAGATTTAATGAACCTAATATGCAAAAAGTTAAGATTTATCATGCTTGGGGTGGAAAAGGAAATAAAGGATTTTATTCAGAAATATGTGAATTAATAAATTGTTCTCCATTGACATATGGAGATTTAAAGAATCAAACAGATCCTTTTGATTTTGCATGTAAAGAATTATTGATGAAATTAGATGAAAATGAAAACAATAATTTTTTTGATATGATATTTATTGATGAAGCACAAGATTTTAGTTTATCTTTTTTTAAATTATGTCTTAAAGTTTTAAAAAAAGAAGTAGCTGAGATAAAAAATAGAATAAAAACTGGATTCTTAATTTATGCGTATGATGAACTACAATCATTGAGAGAAGATGTTACAATACCAACAAAAAATCAAATATTTGGAAAAAATATAGAATGTGAGGATATAAATTTATCAATATCTTATAGGACTCCTGTAGAAATATTAGTGTCTGCACATGCTATTGGACTTGGAGTGTATAGAAAAATAGAAAATAATGAAGAAATTTCACTTGTAAATTTTGTAGATAAAAAAACTCTTGTAGACATGGGATATATTAATGAAAATGGTGAAATTAATGAAGGAGAAAAAGTAAAATTAAAAAGAATAGAAGAAAAAAAAGGAATAGAGATAGATAAACCACTATCTTTTGAAACTGAAAATGATGAGTATACTGCAGTAGTTGAGAATATATTAGAATTACTTGAAAATCAAGATGTGAAAACACAAGATATAATGATAATTGATTTAGATCAACATTATCTTCAGCGTGACTATGAAGAATTTTCTAAAATATTCTATGAAAAAATTAGTGAAAAAGAGAAGTTAAAAAATATTTCATTAAATTTAGTTGATAAGAATAATCCTAATCGTGTAAAGATAGAAAACTGTATAACTTATACAACAATTTATAGAGCAAAAGGAAATGAAGCTAATTTAGTATTTGTTTTGAATTGTGATAGTATTTCTTTGTCAAGTAGAAATAGTGTTGCGAGAAATAAAATTTTTACAGCTATGACAAGAGCCAAATGGAAAGTATGGCTGTATGGTAAAGAAATGAATGAATATTCATATGAAATAGAAAAAGTGAAGGAAAGTGATTATAAATTAGAATTCATATATCCAACAAAAGAACAAAGAAAAAAAATAAAACAACTTGGAGATAAAGAAGAAAAAGATAAAAGTAATGTAGAAGAAATAGCTAAAATAATAAATTCTAGTGGATTAGATAAGAGTACGATAGAATTATTATTGAAAAAGACTTTGGAGAAAATGAAATGATAAATGAGAAAGAAATTATAGAAAAAAATATGATAGAATTCTTGAAAATATGGCATAATATTAGCCAAATAAAAAAATTTATTAATAATTTTAAAAAAAATTCAAATACATTTGGCAAAAAAACTTCTAAATTTACGAAAAAGAATTATATAGATAGTTATAAAAATACTATTATAGAGAATAAAAATTATCAATTAATATTTAGAGATGAATCTGTAATTTCATTTTTTTATGAATTTGACAATAATAATCAGATAGTATCGTATAGTTTATCTTATATTCCTGGAATCCATGAAGAGATAGCGATAGAGGAATATGATTACAATGATGTAAAAGAATTGTTAGAAAGTAGTTATAAAGATTACATAAGAATAGATTTAGAAGAAAAAGGTTATAAAGAAATACTGCATACTAAAAATCATTTTCATTATAGAATATCAGAAGATGATGAAAATACACCAAGAAAAGATATAAGAATGCCTTTATCTCAGATATTGTATCCTTTGGATTTTATATACATAATATGTAAATACATATATCATATAGAAGAAAAAAAATTAGAAAAAGTAACAGAATTGATTAAAAAATATAATATTCAAAGAAGAGAAACATTAAGTCAGCTAGAAAAAACCAAGTTATTTATGAAGTTCAATGAAAATTAAACTATAATAAAATAATTGTTCTATTTTAAAAGGAGAAAATAATCCATGAAAATAAAAATAAAACCAAGCATATTAAATGGAAAAATAGAAATCCCGTCATCTAAAAGTTATTCACACAGGGCAGTGATTGCTGCGGCATTAGCTGAAAATAAGGATAATCGGAAGTCTAAAATTGATAATTTGAAGTTTTCTGTAGATATTACAACAACAACGGATATTATGCAAAACTGGGGAGCGAAAATCAATCGAGAGGAAAGTTCTCTTGAAATTATTGGAAATGGTGGAAAAGTCGTTCCAAAGGATAAGTATGTACAATGTAATGAGTCGGGGTCTACAATCAGGTTTTTGATACCGATTGGGATTACAGATGAAAATGAACTGATTTTCGACGGAAAAGGGAAACTGGTGGATAGACCGCTTGACTCGTATTATAGGATTTTTGATAAGCAGGGAATTTTTTATAAAAATGAGAATAGGAAATTGCCACTTACAGTGAATGGAAAATTGAAGGCAGGAAATTATGAAATTGACGGGAATATAAGTTCACAGTTTATTACTGGACTTTTGTATGCCTTGCCACTCTTGGACGGAGATTCAAAGCTGACTATTAATAAGAATTTGGAGTCTAAGGGATATATTGATTTGACATTGGAAATATTGAAACTGGCAGGAATTCAGATTGTGAACAATAACTATAAGAGTTTCGATATAAAGGGAAATCAGATTTATAAGCCGTTTGATTATACTGTTGAGGGGGATTATTCACAAGTGGCGTTTTGGATTGTAGCTGGAATAATTTCGGCTAATAAGGATAACGAAATAAAATGTCTACATGTGAATAAAAATTCGTTGCAAGGTGACAGGGAAATTATTGAGATTGTGACTAGAATGGGAGCAAATCTTAAGATTTTCGATGATTATGTACTTGTGAAACCTTCTAAAACTAAAGGAACACTAATTGATATTTCGCAATGTCCTGATATTGGACCAATTTTGACTGTGTTAGGGGCGCTTAGTGAGGGAGAAACTCGAATTATTAATGGGGAAAGATTGAGAATAAAAGAATCAGATAGAATAACTTCAATAAAGACTGAACTGAATAAACTTGGAGCGAATGTAGCTGAGGAAGGGGATAGCTTGATTATTCAAGGTGTAGAAGGATTTAAAGGTGGAGTTACAGTAAATGCATGGAATGATCATAGAATTGCAATGTCGCTTGCGATTGCTTCAACAAGATGTGAAAAGGAAATAATTTTGGAAGAGGCTGAAAGTGTTAGAAAATCTTATCCCCATTTCTGGGATGATTTTGTGAAAATGGGTGGAGAAATAGAGAAAGATTGTTAAAAAAATTTTCTAGAAAGATAAAGATTATTTGTAATAGAAAAATAAGTTAAAAATGGTAAAATTTAAAATGAAATTTTTTAAAATAGAAATAGAGAATTAATTGAATATGCGAATGTAAAATTTAATTAAAACTGTTAGGAAAGGGAATTTATATGAGTAAATTATTTTTGACATCATATTTAGCAGGAACAAAAAATTTAGTGAAAGAGTTTTTAAAAGATGTACCAGAAAAAGAAATTACGTTTGTTCCTACTGCTTCAAATACTGAAGATTATAAAGGATATGTAGACGAAGCTAAGCAGGCATTTTTGGAATTGGGATTTTCAATAAATATTTTAGATATTTCAAAAACAGAAAAACAAAAAATAGAAAATATATTGAAGGATACAAAAATTTTGTATGTATCAGGTGGAAATACATTTTATTTATTGCAGGAACTAAAACGTAAAAAAATTATAGATACTATTAAAGATAAAATTTCAAATGGAATGCTTTATATAGGAGAATCGGCTGGAGCGATTATTACTTCTAAAAATATAGAATATAATCAGATAATGGATAATAAGGACATTGCTCCTGATTTAGATAATTATGAAGCAATGAATATCACAGATTTTTATATTTTGCCACATAATAATGAATTTCCATTTGTCGAAAGTACAAAAGAAACTATAAAAATTTATGAAAATAAATTAAATTTGCTTCCAATAAGCAATAATGAGGCAGTTTTTGTAAATGGAAAAGATTTTGTTGTAAAAAATGATGATAAATAAAAATGTGGGAAAATAGAAAGGAAAAAAATGGCAGCAAATTTTGGAAAAAATTATAAAATATCAATTTTTGGTGAATCACATGGTAGTGCATTAGGAGTAAATATTGATGGAATTCCAGCTGGGACAGAACTGGATTTAGAATTTATCTCGCAGGAAATGAGAAGAAGAGCACCAGGAAGATCGGAATTGACAACACCTAGAGTGGAAAAGGACGAATTTGAGATTTTGAGCGGATTTTTTGATGGAAAAACTACAGGAACGCCACTTGCGATGATTATTAGAAATTCAAATCAGCGTTCAAAGGATTACAGTGAATTAAAAAGAAAGCCAAGACCAGGACATGCAGACTGGAGCGGATTTAACAGATATAACGGATTTAATGATATTCGTGGAAGTGGACATTTTTCTGGGAGAATAACGGCTTCATTGGTATTTGCTGGAGCGATTGCAAAACAGATTTTGAGGGAGCGTGGGATTTTAATTGCAGCTCACATTAAATCAGTGAAAGATATTGAAGATAGAGATTTTGTGGAAAGCGATATTACAGAAGAAAATATTGATAAACTCAGAAATATGACTTTACCTGTCTTAAATGAGGAAATTGTTGAAAAAATTGAAAAGGCTGTGGAAAAAACAAGGGAAGAAAAGAATTCGCTTGGTGGAATTGTAGAACTTATGGTTACAGGACTTCCTGCGGGAATAGGAGACCCATATTTTGAATCCATGGAAAGCGAGCTTTCAAGAATGATTTTTTCAGTACCAGCTACAAAGGGAATAGAATTTGGAGCAGGCTTTGGAATTACAGAAATGACAGGGTACGAAGCAAATGATGAAATGTTTTATGATGAAAAAGGTAATATAAAATCATTTACAAATAATAACGGTGGAATCATAGGTGGAATAACGACTGGAATGCCAATATCATTTAAGGTGGCAATAAAACCCACAGCTTCAATAGAAAGAGCACAAAAAACTGTAAATCTTGAAACAAAGCAAAATGATATTTTAGAAGTGCGAGGAAGACATGACCCAATAATAGTACCGAGGGTAGTGCCAGTATTGGAGGCAGCTACGGCGATTGTGATCTTAGATAGAGTTTTGGAAAGTAAAAAAAGAGAATTGTAAAAATAATTATTTTGTTTAAGAGAGTTTCATGTATAAAAAAATTTATTTGTTTAATTTTTTATTCTTTTTATTTTCAGTGTGCTTCTAGCAGTTTCAATTAGAACTGTTAGATAGAATTGTTAAAGCGTTTTATGATAAGAATTTAGAATCTGAGTTTGAATTTAAAGATTATCAATAAAGGGGAAACTCCATATAGAAATGGTATTGTTCATGAAAAAAATTAAGCATTCAGAAGATAGAAAACTTTTAAAAAAGACAGTTTATGAAAATGGAGAAGAAAAAATGTAACCAAAGGTATTAATATTTATAATGTTTGTTATTGGTTTTATTGTATTTGCTACAGTAAAGATTATGAGAATTTGGTAAATTTTAAAAAGATTTATTAAATACAATAATGACGATGAAAAGTTATATTTTTCTTACAGACTTAATGGCTGTGGAATTGGATTTTTATACAATGAGAACTTTTACGGTATATAACGAAAAAAGGAAATTAAGAAACAGTTATAGAATATCTTATAAAAAAATAGGCAAGGAGTAAATTAACCCCTTGCTTTTTATAATTTAACTTGATAACTAATTTCCAGTTTCTTGATTGAAAAAAGATCCAGTATCATTATTTAGATTCGAATTATCTAAAGAATCTTCTTGTGGTGCAGTAACAGGAGCTACATCAGAACTTGACGGAGCAGTATAGCCAAGTTCAGGATGTAACTTATATTCAGGTATTCTATAATTATTTATTTTTTGTATAGTTAGTACACCATCTTTAGATACAACTCCATTAACATCTAGATTAACTATATCTTCATCAGTTACACCGTATTTTTGACCAATAAAATCATAAATACGGTCAAGTAGACCAGTAGAATCTTTCACTGTGTAGTTAAGAGTTTTATTTGGAAATACCAAATTATCCTTTATGTAGACAAATGTATTTGTTGTTCTTGAATAATCTCCTTTAAAAGATTTATTTGCAACTTTTGTTTTTGCAGCGATCCCAATAACAGACATCATTAGCATCATTACCATTAATAATATTTTTTTCATGAAAAGCCTCCTTTATTTAGCATTATTTGTGGAATCCTAAATCAGCGGGATTAACATCTCCTGAGATTTTTTTTACGATTCCACCTTTTTTTTCAAATTCATTTCTCATTAAAGCAACTTTTTTTATGAGTTCAATTGTATCATTTTTCAAACTGGAATTATTGTATCGTCCTTTTGACCAATATTCAATAACGAGAGAACTGTCTCCACAAATTATCTTTGTATCATATTTTTTAGCATAAACAAAAGCTGTGTAAATACCAACTAATTCACCAAAGTTATTTGTTCTGGTGTCAGCGACATAATAATTTCCAAATTCATTGATATTTTTTTCGTTCATAATTTTATAAAGTAGTGAATTACCGTCAAAATCAGTCAATCTGACTTCCACACCGTTGCCCCGTCCTGTTCCTGCATCAAAATAAATTGCATCACGCTCTAGTTCAGAATACAGTTTAGTCAAATCACTTTTCTCTTTTTTTTCATAATTTGCTCCAGAATTTAACCATTCTTGTGCTTCAGAAAAATTTTTAAATGATTTATAACGGGCTTTTTTACCACTTACTTTTTTTTGACAATCTATCCAGCTTTCAAGTATTCCATTTTCATTTGTATCTGTAATGAAATAGGCATAGAATTTTTTATTTTTTGCCATTTTTGAATAAATTTATTGAATTATAAATTCAATCCTCCATCAACTCTTAAAACTTGTCCTGTAACAAATTTAGACATATCACTTGCCAAGTATAATGCAGCATTTGCAACATCTTCAGCATCTCCCATTTTTCTAAGCGGAGTATTTGCAAGTACAGTTTCTACAACTTTTTCAGGTAATACGTGAGTCATATTTGTTTCGATAAATCCTGGTGCAATTGCATTTGATCTAAGATTTTTTCTACCGAATTCTTTTGCCCAAGTTTTTGCCATAGCGATTACTCCACCTTTTGTAGCTGCGTAGTTAGTTTGTCCGGCATTTCCATCAACTCCTACAACAGAAGCCATATTTATTACACTTGAGGCTTTACTCTTTAATAATAAAGAAACAAAACCTTGCATCACATTGTAGACACCTTTTAAGTTAATATCAATTACTAAATCCCAGTCTGCTTCCTTCATTCTTTGAAGTAATGAATCTCTTGTAATTCCTGCATTATTTACAAGAATATCCAATCTTCCATATTTTTCTTTGATTTCATTTGCAATCTCTTTTATATTTTCTCTATCAGTAACATTTAATTTAACGTGCGAAACATTTTCATGGCTGTAATCAGGATCAATTAAATCTCCAGAAATAACAGTTGCTCCATTTTCAGCAAATTTTAGTGCTATTTCCTTTCCAATTCCTCTTGAACCACCTGTAATTAATGCAATTTTACCATTTAACACTATATTTTCCACCTTTCTTTTAAAATAATAATTTTACTGTTCCAAATATGAACTATTTTAAAGAATTTAAAACTTCAAGTTTTACTCTTGTTAGTCCTTTTCCCGGATTTTCTATTTTTGAAAAAGCCCCATAGCTTAAATCAATTACACGTCCTTTTGCAAAAGGACCTCTATCATTGATTTTTACGATAACTTCCTTTCCATTACTTAAGTTTGTAACTTTTACTTTTGTTCCGAATGGAAGAGATCTATGAGCTGCGACCATTTCATGTCTATTATGTCTTTCTCCACTAGCTGTTCTACTTCCATGCAGTCCTTTTCCGTAATATGAAGCTATTCCACTTTGTGATTTTTTTGAACCTGATTTTTTAGAAGCATATAAGTCAGCTTCGTTCTCAGTAGATCTCGTTATTTCATTTTTTACGTAGACTATATTATTGTCTGTATTTGTTTTTGAAATTAACAACAGCGATATTGTTAATCCTGCAAATATAGTAACTATTTTTTTCATTAATATTCTCCTTAATAATAAAAGATTTTATAGCATTGAAGATTAAAAGTATTTGCTACAATATCCAAATATTTAAAAAATAATTTGAACAACTTCTATATTATATCATATTTTTAATGTTTAATTACTTATTTTTTACTTAGTTATTTCAGTTCAGGTTGTTTTACATGCTGAATTTTTGGACTATTTACATCTAAAGTTTCAAATGTATATCCAGCCTTTTTATATCCGTCAATAATTTGCTGCAGCGCTTGAACAGTAGTTTTCTTAGCATGTGTATCGTGCATTAGGACATTTATATCAGAGTGAGTTGTGCAGACACCATATTTAACCAATTTTTCTACAGGAACATTATTTCCAGAAGCATCTGTTGAATCACAATTCCAGTCAAAATATACATACCCTTCTTTTGTCATTCTGTTAATTATAGCTGTTTTTAGAGCTTTAGACGCTATCGCATTGCTTGATCCACCAGGAAATCTTGTAATTTTCACATCTAATCCAGTTGTTGATTTTACAGCATCTCTTATTTTATAAAGATCTTTAAAGAAACTTTCTTCATTTGCATAAACTTCTTTATATTCATGCGAATAAGTATGTAATCCGAGTACATGTCCATGGTCAATTATTTTCTTATAATCATTGTAATTTTTTCCAATTCCAATTACAAAGAATGTTGCCTTTATATTATTTTTTTTCAAAATGTCAAGTATTTGATCAGTGTGTGGTGAAGGTCCGTCATCAAAAGTCAAGTATACAGTCTTAATCTTTTTGTCAGCCTTCAGTTGTTCGTATTGTCCCTTTATTTCTGCATTTTTTTTAGTAAGTACTGTAAGCTCCTCAGTTTTCTTATTTTTATCGGCAGTTAATTTTTTAACGTTTGATTTTAGGTTATGTTGTTCTATAAATTTTGCAGTTGTTCCAAAGATATGGAAACTTGAATATAAAAATCCTGCTATAGCAAGTGTTAAACCGATAATTGATAGTATTTTTTTCATTTCTCTACTCCTTTTTATTTATATTTATTTACTAGCGCTTCAACTTTTTTATAGCTTTCTTCACTATGTTTTATACGTCCATTAAGGACTTCCACTTCTTTTTCAAGTGTCTGCTTGTTTTCTTTTAAAACAGGAATCTCCTTTTCAAATTTTTCCTTCTTTTCAATTAATACAAAATGTGAAAGTAAGACTAGAAGGATTGAAAAAATAAGTAAAATAAATGCGATTTTTCCTAAGCCTTTTCCGCTTTCATCATGATCACTTCTGTAATCATAAAGAAATTGTTGTTGTTGTTTTGCCATTTTTCTCCTCTTTTCTATAATTTAATTTTTTAATTTAATAAATCAGTTGATTATTATGTTAAAGTTGTCAGATGTATAAAAAGTAAAAAGCCCTCTTAAAAAAGAGGGCCATAAAAGGGGGGGTTAATTGAGGTTTCAGATCTTTTAATCGATCTGAATATAGTATACACCATAATCATTAAATCCCGATTAAATCAAAATTGTTTTTTGATTAATTTATTTCTCTTTTTTAGTAAAAGTTGTATTATTTCTGTTTTTAGAAGTCTTCTAACTAAAATTTTTATAAATTTACATTCTATCTACAGTCGTAATTCCAAGAAGGCTAAGTCCTTCTTTTAAAACAAATGCAGTTTTTTCTGATAATAAAATTCGTGCATCCATAATTTTTTTATTTTCTTCCTTCAGAATAGAACTTGAATTATAGAAATTATTAAATAATTTTGCCATGTCAAATAAATAATCAGCTATTATGTTTGGACGATAGCTTTCATACGATTTTACTACTGCCTGTGGAAATCTTAAAAGCTCTGTAGCTAGTTCTCGTTCAATGCCAGTCATATCGTCTAAAATAATATCTTTATTTTCCACATTAATATTTTCTTCCTTCAATTTTCTAAAAATCGACATAATCCGAACATAAGTATATTGCAAATAAGGACCCGTATTTCCTTCAAAACTAAGTACCTTGTCCCAAGTAAATGTTATATCCGAAGTCCTGTTCTGGCTCAAATCAAAGTATTTTATAGCTCCGCTTCCCACAATTTCAGCAATTTTTTCTTTTTCTTCTTCTGGAATATTCGGATTTTTTTCATCAATTACCTTTTTAACTTGAGTTTTTGCCTCATCTAGCAAATCAACAAGTCTTATTATATTTCCGCTTCTGGAAGAAAAAATCATTCCATCACCAAATCTCATAATTCCAAATACAACATGAGTCTTTTTGTAATTATAAGGTTCTCCAAGCATCTCTCCAATTTCAAAAACCTGCTTAAAGTGATTTTGCTGCCTATCGTCAGTTAGGTAAACAGCTTCGTCTACATTTAATTCATCTTTTCTAAATTTCATTGTAGCCAGGTCAGAAGTTGTATACAGGAAGCTTCCATCTTTTTTCTGCACAATTGCAGGTGGCAGCTTGTCATTTTCAAAAAACACGACCAATGCTCCCTGATCTTCACGTGCAATACCTTTTTCCTTCAATTCTTCCAGTACAGCTGGCATCATACCATTGTAAAATGATTCACCATAATAATAGTCGAAATTTACACCAAGCCTATCATAAATTTTATTGTATTCTTTTAGTGAAATATCTATAAATTCCTTCCACAATTTTTGATTTTCTTCATCTCCAAGCTGTAATTTTTTCAGTTCTTCACGAGCCTCATCCTCCAAAGCAGGATTTTTTTTAGCTTCATCAGAAAACTGCACATAAATTCTTTCCAGTTCACCAATCGGATCTTCTTCATAGGACTTCTTATTCAGCCAATTCTTATAAGCTACAATGAGTTTTCCAAATTGTGTTCCCCAATCACCAATATGATTGTCAGCAAGTGTATGAAAACCTAAAAATTGCAAAGTTCTCTTGATGGAATCCCCGATAATTGTACTTCTCAAATGTCCAATGTGCATTCTCTTAGCAATATTAGGTGAAGAATAATCAATTATTATAGTTTTATCTGTATTTAAAAAAGAAAAATCATATTTTTCATTTTCCACTTTTTTTAATTCTTCATTCAAAAAGTTATTTTTCAAATAAATATTAATAAATCCTGGCCCTGCAATTTCCAACTTTTCAATAATATCATTTTCTTTAAAATTATCTACAAGTGTACTTGCAATCTCTCGTGGATTTTTACCAATTAATTTTGAACTAACCATCGCAAAATTTGTCTGAAAATCTCCAAATTCTCTTTTTGTGGAATTTTGAATATCGACTTTTTCTGTATAATCAGCACCAAAAATATTATTTATATTTTCTGAAAATAATTTTTTTAATTTTATTGTCAACAATTCCATTATCTTAAAAACTTTTTTCCCTTCCTTTCATAGATTTACGTTAATTTTAGGATAACGCATAATCCTTTTATTAAAAAATATTTACTTGAATATTATATAACAATTTTAATAAAATTTGAAGAGTTTATTTTTATATTATTTTTACTTTTTGTTACATTTAATTAATTTACAGATTTATAAAATTTTAAAAATAATTTAGTTGATTTAAAATAACTTATGTGATATAATTATTTTGTAAAACTAACTAACATTTGGAGATAAAAAAGAGAGTGTCGCATCACTCTCTTTTCCTTTTACAGGAATTTTTCAATTAAGTATCTCAATACTTCCAGTAAAATTAGTAAAAGAATTTTGATAGTTTCTTTTACTCTCATCTTTATTCACCTCCTAACATTCGGAGTTAATCTATTATCACATAAATTTTATTCAATTTAAAATTATTTTTTAATAAATTTAGATGAGTATTAAAAATAAAACTATAAAAAATTGATATTTTATTTATTAATATAATTAAAATAAATAAATCCATCATCCACAACAGTCATTTTTGTAATACTTCCGTTATCTATCTTAAATTTCCAGTATCCATCCAAGTTGCAGAATAGATAATAGCTAATTAAGGATTGGATAACTCCCGCATGAGCTATAATAAGTATTCTTTTGTTTTCATAATCCTTCTTTATTTTCTCAATTTTTTTTACAATTCGTTTTTGCAAATCAGAAAGGCTTTCTCCACCTTCTGCCTTAAAATTTCTCCAGTTATTTTTCATTTCATCGATATAATGTGGGAACTCTTTTTCAATGTCTTTGTAAGTTTTCCCTTCAAGTATCCCAAAATTCAGTTCTCTCAAATTTTCAGAAAAATTCTTTTTTATATTTTTGTCAATTTCCAAAAGTTCTAAACTTTCTCTACATCGATTTAAGTCGCTTGAAAATACTATATCTATTTTTTCATTCAGTTCTTCAAGTTTTTTTTTCGTATTTTTTAACTGATTTATTCCTGTTGTATTCAAGCTTGGATTTAGATGTCCGTAATACAGATGTTTTTTATTATGGTCTGTTTCACCATGTCTTATAAATAATATTTCTGTCATCTTATTCTCCTCTTTGATTATCTTTATTTTTACTGCATTTTATTTAGTTACCGTAAAACAATCCCTAAAAATAGGACTAATATTGATGTTAATTCAAGAGAAGCTCCCATTGTATCGCCCGTTATCCCGCCAATCTTTTTTCGTACATTAAGCATAAACAGAATTATAAATAAAAGTGCGATAAATAAAGCAATACCGCCTTTTGTTCCAATTATAAGAAATACTAGAGCATTTGTCAAAATAAGTGAAAAAATCACTTCAAAAATACCATTTTCAGAAATTATGGCATTACTCATTCCAGATTTTCTAGCATAGTCAGAAAGACCAGCATTTACTGATGTTGAAAGTCTTGCAACGATTGGAAAAATTATTAGGTATTTCGGGTTTATTGTGATAATTTCAGAAATTATAGTAATTTTTGTAATAAAATATAAAATTAATACAACTGTTCCATTTGTACCAATTCTTGAATCTTTCATAATTTCCAGCATTTTTTCTTTCTTAGCATAACTAAAAAGTCCATCAAAAGTATCAGCAAGTCCATCAATATGGATTATTCCAACAGCTAAAATTTCTATAATTATAATAAGTACAGCAATTATCACTTTATTATAAAAAATATTTTTTAGATAGACTGTAATTAAAAAATTTGAAAAATATAAAATTAAGCCAATGATTAAGCCGACTAATGGAAAAAATTTAATTGACTTTCCTAATTTTTTCTCACTATACTCTACTTTTATTGGTATCGGAATACGTGTCATAAATTGAATTAAGATAATGAATTGTTCAAAAAAATTTTTTATATATTTCATAACAAAGCTCCCCGTATTTTATTTTTAGAAATTTTTCTATATTTTATCATTTTTGTAAAAAAAAATCACGTTATTTCTATATTTTTAGTGAAAAAAATATTATGTTATAAATCGCTTGTTTTTCTACTTATAATATGTTATCCTATTGTCATCAGAAAAAAGTGAAAGGAGCATTAAAATATGTGGTTTCCATTATTTATAAACTTGGAAAATAAAAAAGTTCTTGTTATTGGAGGTGGAAAAGTTGCACTAAAAAAAATCAAAAAAGTTTTAGAGTATGGAGCTGATGTTACTGTTGTTACTGATAACATTAAAGAGCAAAGTATATTAGAACTAAAAAATTTAAAAATAGAAGATAACAAGAAAATCGAAAACAATAAAGATGAAATTGAAAAACTTGTAAAAGATTTCTTTCTAGTTATTTCAGCTACAGATGATGAACAGCTGAATGAAAATATAGCACAAGTTTGTGATTCTAAAGAAATATTAATTAACAATGCATCTTCAAAAACTAAAATGAACGCAATGTTTGGAGGAATTGTAAAAAACAGCGAATTTCAAATTGCAATTTCTACGAGCGGTAAAAACTGCAAACGTTCACGTGCTATGAAAAGTGAAATTCAAAAAGTTCTTGACAAAATAGAAAAATAAATGTTCAAACTTTAAATAACGAAATGAAAAAAGGTGAAACAAAAATGTTTAAAAGACATAGAAAATTACGAAAAAATGAAGTGATAAGAAATCTTGTAAAAGATGTTTATGTCTCAAAGGAAGATTTGATTTATCCAATTTTTATTGAAGAGGGAGAAAATATCAAGAACGAAATCCCTTCAATGCCAGGAATTTTTAGATACTCTATTGACAGGCTTTCTGAAGAACTGGATGAACTGGTAAAATTGGGAATAAATTCGATTTTACTTTTCGGAATTCCTAAAAATAAAGATGCCTGTGCAACAGAAGCCTACAATGAAAATGGTATTATTCAGAATGCAGTTCGATTTATAAAAGAAAAATATGACAATTTTCTTGTAATCTGTGATATTTGCTGCTGTGAATATACAAGTCATGGCCATTGTGGTATTCTTGATGAAAATGGTTATGTAAAAAATGATGAAACTTTAGAAGTTCTTGGAAAAACAGCACTCTCCTACGCAAAGGCTGGAGCAGATATTGTAGCACCTTCAGACATGATGGATGGACGTGTGGAAAAAATTTCCAATGTTTTAGCTCAAAATAATTTTGAAAATATTCCAGTAATGGCTTATTCAGTAAAATATTCATCAGCATTTTATGGACCTTTTAGAGATGCAGCAGATTCAGCTCCTCAATTTGGAGATAGAAAGTCTTACCAGATGAATTTTCAATATTCAAAAGATGCGATAGACGAAGTTGCTGAAGATTTACGTCAAGGAGCAGATATTATAATTGTGAAGCCTGCAATGGCATATCTTGATGTTATAAAAAAGGTAAGTGATAAATTTGAAATCCCAATCGTAGCTTACAGCGTTTCGGGAGAATATTCAATGGTAAAAGCTGCAGCTGAAAATGGATGGATTGATGAAATGAAAATTGTCATGGAACAGATGTATGCGATGAAAAGAGCTGGAGCAAACGCTATCATTACTTATTATGCAAAGGAAATTGCAAAATATTTAGAAAATAAATAAAAAATAACAAGAAAGAGAAAAAATATGAAAATAGTTATAGCAGGAGCTGGTGTCGTTGGTGAATCGCTTTGTAGCGAACTTTCAGCTGAAGGTAACGATGTCATTTTAATTGAGAAAGAAGAAAAAGTATTAAATAAGCTTGTAGAAACTTACGATATAACTGGGCTTGTAGGAAATGGAGAGTCTTATGAGACTTTACTTGAAGCTGGTGCAGACAGTGCCGATATTTTTATTGCTGCAACAGAATCAGATGAGCTAAACATAATCTCTTCAATAATAGCAAAAAAAATTGGTTCAAAATTTACTATAGCAAGAGTAAGAAATCCTGAATACAGTTCAAATATGCAATTTGTAAGGGAAGGACTTGGAATTTCCCTTATGATAAATCCCGAAATGGAAACTGCCAAAAGCATTGCAAATAAACTAATGTTCCCAGTTGCCTTAAGTGTAGAAAACTTTTTTGGACAAAAAGCCAGCTTTATTTCAATAAAAGTTGAAAAAAATAGTTTTCTGAATGGGACACAGTTAAAAAACCTTGAATTTAGCACAAAAGACAAAGTTATTATCTGCACTGTCAGAAGAGATGAAAATGTCTTTATTCCAACTGGAGATTTTACTATCCTGGAAGGAGATGTTGTCTATGTTGCAGGTTCTATAGAAGCAGTTCATAAATTTTATGACAGAATTGAACAAAGCAACTTAAAAATCGGATCTACACTGCTTATCGGTGGAGGAACAATTTCTCATTATTTAATTGGAAAACTTATTGAAAACAAAAACAAGGTAAAAGTCATAGAAAATGATAGAACACGTGCAGAAAAACTGAGTGAAGCTTATCCAAAAGCAATTGTAATAAAAGGAGATGAAGCCGATCAGGAATTCTTAGTACAGGAAGGAATAAATAACTATGATGCAACTGTAATTCTTACAGATAGCGATGAAGAAAATGTTGTTATTTCAATGTTTGTAAACTCCATAACAAATTCTAAGTTAATTACAAAAATGAACAGAACATTGCTACTTCCTATACTTGAAAACAATACTAGAACATCGACGGTTGTGCCCAAAAAAGTTATTTCTGACATGATAATAAGAGTTATAAGATCAAAAACAGATATGCGAGGATCCACAATGAGTTTTTTATACAGGCTAGAAAACCAGGTGGAATTTATTACTTTCGAAATCAATGAAAATAGTGCCGCTGTTAATGTTCCGCTAAAAGATTTAAAATTAAAAAAAGGAATATTGATTGTAAGTATATTGCGGGATAATAAAATGATTTTTCCGGGAGGAAATGATGCTATCAAAAACAATGACAGCGTAATGATTGTAGCAATAGCATCTTCTATCGAAGATTTTGACGATATTTTAGAATAAAACTGTAAAATTTAAATATATTCGCATCTAAAATTTAAGTCCAAATTCACTTAAATAAAAAAAACGATTATATTAATTTAAGGAGTAAAAATGAATAAAAGAATGATAGGTTTTATAACTGGAAAAATACTTATACTTGAAGCTGGATTAATGGTATTACCTTTAATTATAAGTTTTTTATACAATGAAAATGCAAAATATAAAATTGCTTATGGTTCTGTAATACTTCTTCTTCTAGCAATAGGTTTTCTTCTCTCTATGAAGCTTCCTGAAGATGAACGGATTCAAGGTAGGGAAGGCTATATAATAGTTTCTTTATCTTGGATTTTGATGTCTATTTTTGGTGCATTGCCATTTGTATTTACAAAGGAAATCCCTTCTTTTATAGATGCGTTTTTTGAAATTGTAAGCGGCTTTACAACAACTGGATCTAGCATAATACCAGATCTTAGCAAAATTAGCCATTCTAATTTATTTTGGCGAAGTTTTACCCATTTTGTCGGTGGAATGGGAGTTCTAGTTCTAGCGCTTGCAATTTTTCCAAGTTCTGCAACATCAGTTCATGTAATGAAAGCTGAAGTGCCTGGTCCAACATTTGGAAAATTAGTTTCAAAACTATCAACAACAGCCAGAATGCTTTATAAAATTTATATTGTTATGACAATCGTTCTTATAATTTTATTAATGTTTGGCGGACTTAATCTATTTGAGTCTACTCTTCTTGCATTTGGTACCGCAGGAACAGGAGGATTTGGAGTAAGAAATGGTAGCATTTTACCATACAATAACCCTTATGTCGAAATAATACTTGGAATTGGAATGATAGTATTTGGAGTAAACTTTAATATTTATTATTTTATTTTAATTGGAAAAATAAAAGACATCTTTAAAAATGAAGAATTAAAATATTATTTACTAATAGTTTTTGGAGCAATTACACTAATAGTTTTCAATATATATCAGACATACGGCTCCATATGGAACTGTATAAGAGATGTATTTTTCTCAGTTTCCTCAGTCATAACAACAACTGGATATTCTACAGCTGATTTTGGAAAATGGCCGTTATTTTCACAAGTTATCTTGCTTATCCTAATGTTTTTTGGAGCATGTGCAGGCTCTACAGCTGGAGGACTGAAAATATCAAGAGTTGTATTAATGGTAAAAATCTATTTTGCTGAAATTGTCCAAATGATAAGTCCAAATCGTGTAGTTACAGTAAAATATGATGATAAGCCAGTAAATTCAGCTATGCAAAAAAGTATTGCAGTATATTTTTTAGTCTATTCACTAGTTTTTGGAGGAATTCTTCTAATGATTTCCTACTCAACAGATGACTTTATGACTGCTTTTAGTGCTGTTGCCGCCACATTTAATAATATCGGTCCGGGATTAGCAAAAGTAGGCCCTACATTCAGCTTTGCTGAATTAAACAATTTCTCAAAAGTAATTCTTAGTTTTGGAATGCTGGCAGGAAGGCTGGAAATTTTCCCAATGTTAATATTATTTTCCCCAACAGCATGGAAATTAAAATAATTTATGATATAATAAAACTATAATCAAAAAAACAAAACAACCGATTGAAATTTGAAAATTATAAATAAATAGAATATCGTATAGGAGTGGATTTTATGAAAAAATTACTTTTAATTTTGATACTTGCGATGTCTACGGTAAGTTGTGAACTGTTTAGCAAGAGTTACTGGGATAGGGTAGAGAAGTCTGAAAGAGAAGAAGGTAGAAGATGTTTTAAAGATTCTAGTGGATATTATTACTGCAAGGATAAATATGGGAATCTAGTTGATTAATGTGTGTGGAAGCAGGATTTTGGGGATTCTGCTTCTTTTTTTGTTTTGGGACATAGCTAAATAAATTTTGACAAAACAGCCACAAAAGCGATGTTTACTTTTTCAATTTAATGATTGTCCTCATTTTTAGCTTAAAAAAAATAGAAAAATCAAAGAAAATATGATATACTATTATAAACAAATTATAATGGAAATAAAACCAAGGAGGAAATTTATTATGAAAAAAAGTATATTGGCAGTATTTGCAATTTCAATGACATTATTTGCGGCTGGAGGGAACGATGTGAAAAAAGTTCATGAGAAGACAGCAAAACTGGAAAAGGATTCATACTGTAACAAACCTGGTTCTTATGGAGAATTTAAAAAGATAAACGATAAAGACTACAGAGTTGATGTAGATTTTGAAAAATGTGTATTTGATGGAGAAACTTATGAAAATGTAAAAGTTGGAGTCTTAATTCAAAATGTTGAAAAAACTGAAAAATATTTGAAAAAATACAAATACATGCATTTAAAAGCAGGTAAAAACCTAGTTTATAATTCAAATGACAACAGCTACTATTACAATGGTTCTTGGGCATTTAATAATGATAAAGCTTATCCAACAGTATTTGATGGTAAATAATTTATAAATAAATTTAGGACGGCAGTTTTATTAAATTGCCGTTTTTATAATTTTTGAGGTTAGATTTTGTAGCAAAACTTCTTTAAAATCAAACTCAAAAGCTATGACTATTTTACTCAAACCCTAAATTTACCATAATTTTTAGTAGTTCAATTTTAAATGGGTTGGAATATACTTAATAAATTATTTTCATAACAAATGCATGAAGATTAGATTAAATTTTTAATACTCGCAAACATAGAAAAAATAAAAATCAACTAACGAAAAATTCAAAGGATAACATAGATGAAGTTAATTTTCATATATGGTTTGAATATCTTTAAAGAAGGGCTGGTGTGAACTACATGAATAAAAAAAAAGAATGTGAAGAGCTATGGGCAAAAAATAAATATTATGTATTAAGCAAATCCCATAAAGTGTACTTAGAAATAAGAAAGTATTTGAAAGAAAAAGAAATTGATATTGTATTTATTAATGAAAGAATACAAAAAGTAAGGGATATAAAAGAAAGTAAAAAAGATTTTAGTAATGCAATTCTTCATTTATGGGGATATTTCAAAAAAAAGGCAACAAAGATTGAAAAACAAGGATTATTTAACATACTGGAAGAATACATGGGAGGAAGAAGTAATCAGAAATCGCTAATTGAATATATCAATACTTTACTAAAGAAATATCCAAATAAATATTTACAAGAATCCACTTTATTAACAGGAGAAAAAGATGAGACTATGGCATGAACAAATTATTCATCTATTGCCTAAAAACCAGCTTCTTGGTCAACATAGAGAATGTTGTGCACTTAGAGGAAATGGATGGAAAAAGAAACATAAAACAGTAGACTATGTATTTTTATATTCTCCATATTATTTATTTGTTTATCATTCATTGGTTATGGATGAAATGGAAAAAAGAGGGTATAAAGTTTCTAAAGAATGGAGAGATAAGAATTATAGAGGAAAGAAAGCAGAAAATTATAATAATCTTGAAGAAAAAATTATAGATAGCCCAATTTACAAAGAACATGATAATGAATATTTAGTTGAGTGTATCGAAAACTTGCGAAAAAAAGGGATTAAATTGGAACTATAAAAGTTTTGATCGTTTTAATTTAACTACTACAATTCATTGTACCACACGGGAGACACGAACCAATGATTCTTGTAATAATTTTTAGATAACAAAAACAGCTGTGAAAAGAGAATTATTTTAAAATCTTATTCAAAAATCCTCTACAATATGATAAAATGTATTTAGATTTTTAAAGCTAGATTTAAAGTTAATCTTTCTTTAAAATATAAAATATATATTGAAATGAAAGGAGATGTATGATTAAAAGAGTATCATTACTAATGTTATCAATTTTAATGATGATGACTGTTGCTGTGCAATCATACAGTAAAGAGTATAAAATGAAAGTAAAGATTATTACTGCAAAAGGTGATGTTAATATTAATTTGTTATCTGATAAATCGCCTGTAACTGTTGCTAATTTTGTAAACTTAGCAAAAAAAGGATATTATGATGGATTAAAATTCCATAGGGTTATTGACAACTTTATGGCACAAGGTGGAGATCCAACTGGAACAGGAATGGGAGGACCAGGATATCAATTTGAAGACGAAGTTAATAATGGACTGAATTTCTCGAAAGCTGGTAAACTAGCTATGGCAAATGCAGGGCCAGGAACAAATGGAAGTCAATTTTTTATAACAACAGTTCCAACAGAATGGTTAAATGGTAATCACACAATATTTGGAGAAGTTGCGTCAGAAGCTGATTTAGATGTTGTAAAAAAATTATCTAATGGAGATGTAATGACAAAAGTTGTAGTTGAAGGAGACATTGATGCTTTCCTAAAAACTCAAAAAAATAGAGTTGACAGCTGGAATAAAACTTTAAAGCAAAATTTTCCAAATAAATTTTAATTAAAGGGGGAAATAAATATGGCAAAAGAAAAAGTAGTTTTAGCATATTCAGGTGGACTTGATACATCGATTATCATACCTTGGCTAAAAGAAAATTATGATTTAGAAGTGATTGCGTGCTGTGTTGATGTTGGACAAGATGAAGATATGGAAGCTGTAAAAGTTAAAGCTATCGAATCTGGGGCTTCTAAAGTTTATGTAGAAGATAAAAAAGAAGAATTTGTAAAAGATTATGCTTTTCGTGCCTTAAGAGCGGGAGCAGTTTATGAAAATAAATATCTGTTAGGTACTTCATTTGCAAGGCCTTTAATTTCAAAAGTATTGGTAGATGTGGCTCATAAGGAAGGAGCTTCGTATATTTGCCATGGATGCACTGGTAAAGGAAATGATCAGGTTAGATTTGAAACTGGAGTATTTTCATTAGATCCAACATTAAAAATAATAGCTCCTTGGAGACTTTGGGACATTTCTTCAAGAGAAGATGCGATTGATTATGCACAAAAAAATGATATAAAAATAACTGTAACGAAAGAAAAAATTTACTCGAGAGATCAGAATTTATGGCATATCTCACACGAAGGTGGAGACATTGAAGGGCTTGAAAATGAGCATAAGGAAGATATTGTCTATATGATGACAACTCCTCCTGAAAAAGCACCAGATAATCCAACATATGTGGATATTACATTTGAACAAGGATGGCCAGTAAAAGTAGATGGGGAAAATTTAGATCCTGTCGCATTACTTAAAAAGTTAAATAAAATTGCTGGAGAAAATGGTGTTGGAGTAATTGACATTGTAGAAAATAGACTTGTTGGAATGAAGTCGAGAGGAATTTATGAAACTCCAGGTGGAACATTGCTGATGGAAGCACTAAAAGAATTGGAAACATTAATTTTTGACAAGGATACATTTGAATTTAAAAAGCTGGTATCTCAAAAATATGCAGGATTGGCTTATTCAGGCCAATGGTTTACACCACTTCGTGAAGGACTTGATGCTTTTGTTGATGAGACTTCTAAAAATGTAAATGGTACAATAAAACTGAAATTATACAAAGGAAGTATAAAAATAGCTGGTAGATTTACTGATTTTGCATTATACGATGAGGAAATTTCATCATTTGGGGCAAGTGAGCTGTATAGTCATAAGGATGCGGAAGGATTTATAAAATTATTCTCACTCCCAAACAGGATTAGAGCTTATAAAAAACATAAATAAATTTTAAATAAAGGATTCCTGAAATTAAAATAATATCGGGAATTCTTTTTTATTTCATTCATAAAATAGTTCCAATATCTTGTATTTTTTCAATTTTAACAGCTAGAATCCTATCTTTAATCATTTTTATGTTCTGAAAATTAATTTAAAATTCAGAATATTTTTGTTATTAGAGAAAATTTGGAAATAAAAAATCCGATCTACCGTTCTAACTTAATTTTTGGTTGCCTGTAAAATGTTACAGGTGGTAGTCATATTTATAAACTGTACAGAATCCGTACAAAACATAGCGTAGTCGTGATTTTCCTGAGACAGAATATAAAGGGATAACCCCATTAAAATAGAGTAAAGCCCAAAAATTCGATGTTAGTGGCGAATAGACCAGAAATTAGAATTTATTATTTAATTGTTTTTATTAATTTTAATTATGTGTTTATTATAACTGTTATCTAAAAAAATGTCAAATATTCTTTTCAACAAAATTAGGTAAATTTATTAGATAAATGCCATTTTCTTTTTTTGTTAAAATATCTCTTTTGCATAAATTGGAAATTTCCCTTGATAATGCAGGTCGTGTTACTTCAAAACGTTTTGCTAATGCTGAAATACTAGGAAGAAATTTAATTTTACCATTTTCAGAATTTTCTTTTACATAGCTAAGTATTTTTTCTTCAATTGTTTTATGGGTAAAATTAAACCAGATTCTTTTCGAAAGATGCTGGCTTCTATTTGAAATCTCATTTATGAAGTTAAGTAAAAGTCTTTTATCTGCCTGAATTAGATCCAAATATTTATCTTTACTGAAAAATAAAAATTCGGAGTTTTCAAGAGTTATAAGATCAACTGGAAAAATATTGTTTTTTCCAAACAAAAATGCTGATGCGAGAACTTCTCCAGATTTCATCTGATTGATAATGATTGTGTCTCCGTTAAATTTCTGCATTTCTCCATGTGCCATTCCTTTAATAATAATTATTACTTGTTTTAATGTATCTCCCCGAAAGAATACAGTTTCATTTTTTTTATAGTTTTTTATCTTAAAATCAATTTTTGTTAGACAATTTGCAATTTCTTTAGGATTTAATCCTTTGAATAAGGAAACTTTTGTTAAAAAAAGTGATAAATCTTCTATTTTCATTTTTAACCTTCTCTATTTAGTATTTTTGTATCAAAATAATTTGTTTACAAAATATTTTGAATATGTTATGTTTTATATTATCATTTTTGTTTTTTGATTTCAAGAAAAATTTTGATTTTTTCTGGTAGTTCACAAATTATATTAAAAATGTTATAATATCAAATAGCAATAAAAAAGGGTGAGAACATTGAATATTACTTTATATAGAAAATATCGGCCCCAAAATTTTGATGAAATTGCAGGACAGGAATTTGTGTTGCGGGCGATAAAAAATTCCCTAAGAGAAAATAAGTTGTCACATGCGTATTTATTTACAGGGCCACGTGGTGTGGGAAAAACGACTATTGCAAGGCTTATTGCAAAAGGTGTGAATTGCTTAAATAGTGAGGATGTGACAGATAATCCTTGTGGGAAATGTGAAAATTGCCGTGAGATTTCTCAAGGGATTTCTATGGATATGATTGAAATTGATGCAGCTTCTAATCGTGGGATTGATGAAATTAGGGAACTGAAGGAAAAAATAAATTATCAGCCTGTTAAAGGAAGAAAAAAAATATATATAATTGATGAAGTTCATATGCTTACAAAAGAGGCATTTAACGCACTTTTGAAGACATTAGAAGAACCACCGTCACATGTTATATTTATTCTTGCGACAACAGAGATTGATAAAATACCAGATACAGTTATTTCTAGATGTCAGCGGTATGATTTTTTGCCGATTAACAAGGAAGATATAAAAAAATTGCTAAAAAATGTGGCTGAAAAAGAAAATATTACAATTGACGATGCAAGTCTTGATTTGATTTATCGTAAGTCCGAAGGAAGTGCAAGAGACAGTTTTTCTATTTTTGAGCAAGTTGTATCAAATTTTAACAACGAAGAAATTGATATCACAAAGACGCAAAATGCTTTGGGAGTTGTGCCTGATGTAATTTTGGAAGAATTTTTAAATCTGATACGAGAAAGTGATAAAGAAAAACTTGTAGATTTTATTGATAAAATTTGGGAAGACGGGCTTATAATCGAAACTTTTTTGAAAGATTTTTCATATTATCTGAAAGAGCAGTTTAAGAAAAAGACTGATTTACCAGTAAATTTTCTGCTGGATACAATAAGTGCGATTTTTTTTACTTTAAATGAGTTTAAATATGAAGAAGATAAAAGATTGCTTGGCTATGTTCTGATTCACGAACTTTATAAAAGTCAGAAAAATAATTCACAAAATATAAATTCTAGTGAAACTATCTATTCTTTTGACAAAAATTACATAAAAGAAGTGTCTAGCAATATTTGTGAAAAAGTTATAAGCCAAATTTCAAAAAATCCAAAAATAGCAAGTTTGGCTTCTACAGCTGAAACCCAAGAAAAAGAAAATATGGAAAAAACTCAAAAATCAGAAAGTACTACAAAAGATTATGATATTTTAATTTTTTCTAAAAATTGGGAAAAAGTGTTGCTGGGGATAAGAAAAGAAAGTGTAATGCTTGGAGCATTAGTAATTGAAAGTTTTCCAGATAGAGTGGAAAATGGTGTATTACATATAAGATTTCCCAAGGAGCAGAAATTTCATAGTGAACAAATTTTACTGCCAGAGAAAAAGGCCAAAATTGAAAAAGTTATTAATCATATTTGTAATTCAGATATTACAGTTCATACTTTTCTCGAAAGTGAAAATTCACAAAATGAAGAAGATAAGTTTATGCAAAATGCAGTTAAATTTTTTGGTGGAGAGATTTTAGAAAAAAAATAATTTTAAATATAGTAAAACTGCTTTAAAACAAAACTCAAAAGTTATGACTATTTTACTCAAACCCTAAAATTATATAATTTTTAGTAGTTTAATTTTAAGTAGGTTTGAGTATATTTTAAAACATAAGAAAAATTTTAACATATCAATAAAGCTATTAGCAAAGAAAGGAATGATAAATATGAAAATTAAAGTTATTTTGAAAGAAAATATAAAAGGTGTTGGGAAAAAAGATGAAATAGTAGAAGTTAAGGATGGGTATGCAAATAATTTTTTGTTAAATCAAAACAAAGCAATACTTGCAACGCCTGAAAATATTAATAAATTGAAGGCAAAAAATGAAAAAATTCAGAAAAATCATGATAAAGACGTAAAAAACGCAAATGAACTAAAAGAATTTTTGGCAGAAAAAGAAATTGTCTTAAAAGTGAAGGCTGGAGAAAATAACAAAGTATTTGGATCAATTGGGGCAAAAGAAATTGTAGAGGCTTTGAAAGAGCAGCTGAATGTTGAAATTGATAAAAAGAAAGTATCTGCCAGCTCAAAAGTTAAAGAAATTGGATTACACAATGTAGAATTAAAACTTCATTCTGAAGTTAAGGCAAATTTAAAAGTTAGAGTTGAAGCAAAATAATTTTAAAAAAGATATGAGATTATCAAATATATTAAAGTGCTGTATGTTTTAATTTTGATTTTTAAATTATATTATTATAGAAAATAGAAAGTGAGAAATTTTAAAAATGGGATTATATGATCTGGAAGATGAGGAAAATAGCAAACCTTACAGTATAGAAGCTGAAGAGGCACTTCTTGGCTCTGTCTTTATAAATCCCAATGTTATAGGTGACATTGTTGATATTGTAACGGTGGAAGATTTTTATAAAAATAACTATAAGCTGATTTTTTCTGAGATGATAAAAGCTTATAATATGGGTAAAATAATTGATGTGCTTCTAATAATAGAATCTCTAAAAAAACAGGAGCTGATAGATGAAATTGGTGGAGAAGATATTATTTACGACTTGACGGAAGTTGTGCCTACTGCTGCGAATGCTGTTAATTATGCTCAGATTATAAAAGATAAGTCTGTACAGCGTCAGTTAATAGATATTGGTGAAAAAATTGTAAAAATGGCTATGCGAGGATATGATGAAGTTGACACGATGCTTGATAAGTCAGAAAGCATGATTTTTAAAGTTGCAGAATCTAAGCAGAAAAAAGATATTGTACCTCTGTATGAATTAGTTCAAGGTAAGATAACCCAAATGGATAATTATACAGATAATAAAGGTAAAATAACTGGTATTTCTTCGGGATTTAATAGATATGACAGTATAACAAGTGGCTTTCATGGCTCGGATCTTTTGATTCTTGCAGCACGTCCTGCAATGGGAAAAACTGCATTTGCATTAAATCTTGCAATAAATGTTGCAAGACAAGGTAAAGGTGTGCTTATATACAGTTTAGAAATGGGAAATGAGCAATTGTTTGACAGGCTTGTAGCAAGTGAGGCAAAAGTAAGGTTAAAAGCCTTAAAAGACAGTACTTTGTCTTCAGAGGAAATGATAAATTTAGGAAATGGACTTGGACGGCTTTCTGAAATGCCAATTTATATTTCGGATTCTTCAAGTGTAACAATGCTGGAAATAAAGGCAACTGCAAGAAGGCTTAAGTCCGAAGGTAAATTGGACTTTATGTTAATTGACTATCTGCAGTTAATCAGTCCTTCTGAAAATTCGAGAAAAAGCAGGGAACAGGAAATATCAGAGATTTCACGGTCGTTAAAAATACTTGCAAAAGAACTGAATATACCGATTGTAACGTTGTCGCAATTATCACGTGGGGTAGAGCAGAGAGTTGACAAAAGACCGATTTTATCAGATTTAAGAGAATCAGGGGCAATTGAGCAGGATGCGGATATGGTAATGTTTTTATACCGTGAAGAATATTATCACAAGGATACAGCCCAGGAAGTAAATAATCTTGATATTCCGCAGCAATATGTGGATAAGGCGAAGCCGCAATCAAAAGATGACGACAGTAAACTGGAAAAAGTCGAATTAATAATAGGAAAACATAGAAGTGGACCGACTGGAACAATAGAACTTGGCTTTAGACCAAGCTATCAACAATTTGTAAACGTGGTAGATGATGAATTTGCACCATTGCCACAATAATAATTTTAAGCAAAAATAAATTTAAAGGAGAGAAAGCAAAAAATGGAAAACAGAAAAAGGGTAGAATTACTAGCACCAGCAGGAAATATGGAAAAATTAAAGACAGCATTTCACTTTGGAGCTGATGCATGTTTTGTTGGAGGAAGTTCATTTAATTTGAGAGGAATGTCTTCAAACTTTAAAAATAAGGAATTAAAGGAAGCTGTAGATTATGTTCATAGTTTAGGTAAAAAAATATATGTTACATTAAATATTTTTGCACACAATACAGAAATTGACTATTTACCAAGATTTATAAAAAAATTGGATGAATTTGGCGTAGACGCTGTAATTGTAGCTGATCTTGGAGTTTTCCAGACAGTAAGAGAACACGCTCCAAATCTTAAAATTCATGTAAGTACACAGGCAAACAATACAAACTGGATGAGTGTGAAAACTTGGAAGGATTTAGGAGCAAAAAGAGTTATTCTAGCTAGAGAAATGTCTCTAAAAGAAATAAAAACAATTCGTGAAAAAGTACCAGATGTGGAAATAGAAGTATTTATTCACGGAGCAATGTGTATGGCTTACTCGGGAAGATGCTTACTAAGTAACTATTTTACAAACCGTGATGCAAATCGTGGAATTTGTGCACAGGACTGCCGTTGGAACTATAAAGTGATTGCAGAAGGTCATGAAGAAACTGGAGCTCATGACATTGTTGAAAATGAAGAAGGAACATATATGTTCAATGCTAAAGATTTATGTTCTATCGAGTTTATTGATAAAGTAATTGAAACAGGCGTAGATTCATTAAAAATTGAAGGAAGAATGAAAAGTATCTACTACAATTCAACAGTAGTAAAACAATATAAAAGAGCATTGGATAATTATTATTCAGGAAATTACAAATATGATCCAGACTGGCTGAAGGAACTTAAAACAATCAGCCATAGACAATATTCAAATGGATTTTATTTAGGACCGACTTCTGAAAAGGATCAAAATTATGAAACAGGACTTTCTTATAGCCAAACATATAGACTTGTTGCAAATGTACTTGAAAAAGTTGATACAAATAAATATAAAATTCAGATAAGAAATAAAGTTTATGCAACTGAAACTTTGGAATTGGTACGTCCAATTGGAGACGCTGTTAAATTCAAAGTAGAAAACTTTTTAAACACAAAAAATAACGAATTTCAAGAATATGTAAATCCAAATACAATCGCTATTATTGAGACTGATGTGGAAATGGGACCGATGGATTTAATTAGAATTAAACTGCCTGAAGGACAATCAGATAGCGATATGGATACCGAAGATTTTTAATTTAAATAAATTATAATTTAATTTAAATTTTAACAAATAAAAAGCGTTGAGAATAAAAGGTAGTATTTTTTAATCTTTACTAAACTATTTATTCATCGAAAATTGTTTAAAAAAAAAGATAAAAAACTATACAAATCAAAAAAAATGAGTTATAATTATCTATATCCAAATAACTTTTTATTTTTAGAAATAAAAATTCTTGGAGAAATAAAAATTTTAAAGAAAAATAGAAGTGGAGATAATTATGAGAGAAAAAATATTAGTAATTGAAGATGATCCTAAAATTTCAAGATTATTAGAAATTGAATTAAAATTTGAAGGATTTGATGTATTTTTTGCATACGATGGTAAAGAAGGGCTAAATATGGCAAAATATGGTTCATATGACATCATCTTGCTAGATGTTATGCTTCCTAAGATGAGTGGAATGGAAGTATGTAAAAGGATAAGGGAAACTTCACAAGTACCTATCATTATGCTTACTGCAAAAGATGAAATTAGTGACAAAGTAGTTGGATTTGACTACGGAGCAGATGACTATATGACAAAACCATTCTCAAATGAAGAATTGCTTGCAAGAATAAAAGCTCTTCTTAGAAGAACTAAAAAATCTGTTGTTCACAAAGGTGTATTTGAATTTGAAGATTTGACAATTAACTATTCAACTTACGAAGTGTTCAGAGATTATGGAAAAAATTTGATTCAATTATCAAAAAGAGAATTTGAACTTCTTGACTTTTTAGTATTAAATAAAGGAATTGTTTTATCAAGAGATAAAATCTTGGAAGAAGTTTGGGGATTTGATTATATCGGAAATGATAATATTCTTGATTTGTATATTAAATATTTAAGAGATAAAATTGACAGACCTTATGAGAGAAAATTTATTCAGACTGTAAGAGGAATTGGATTTATTTTTAAATAAGGAGTAAAGAATGAAAAATTTAAAATTAGAAGATCGTATTTCAGCAAATTACGCTCTTCTATTTTTGGTATTAATATTAGTTTCTAATATTATTCTTGTTTATTCACTGCAAAGGCAGTCAAACAAAGTGCTTGAAATTTCTGCGAGAGATAAAATAGAAGAAATAAACAGTTTTTTGGATAAGGTTGGAGTTTTTTCTGAAAAAACAAATGTGCTTACACTTGATTTTAATCCTGAAATTGTGGAAGGAAAAAAAGTTATTCATGTGAAACCATTTAATCCGGGCGAAGAGAATTATTTATATGTTCTTGAAATAAAGCAAAATAAGGATACAGTAATTCCAATTAATACAGTTGGAGATACAGATACAGAAGAAGCCTCTATGACTAATGAAAAGATGGCTGACTTGCTTGAAAGCTACAATGTAAAAGACAATATTTCAGACGGAAAAATAATAAATATTGAAAAAAATAAATATTTTGTCTTTAAGGTAAGCCGTGAAATAAAAAATTATAAATTTAATATTTATACACTAAAAAATATAACACAGGAAAATAAAATTTATAAAAGGTTGGAATATCTTGTTATCCTGTTTACTATAATTGGAGTTGTTATAACGATCATTGTTTCAAAAGTAATGAGCCGAAGAATTTTAAAGCCAATCAATAATGTAATAAGAACGGCAAAAAGCATTTCAACGGATGACCTAAGCAAGAGAATAGAAGTACCAAAAGGGGAAGACGAGCTGCAAAACTTAATACTTATTATAAATGAAATGTTAGATAGGTTGGAGACTTCATTTGAGAATCAGACAAAATTTGTATCAGATGCTTCACATGAACTGCGAACACCACTTGCAATTATAAAAGGTTATGCAGAAATTATAAGAAAACGTGGAACAGCAGACATTGATATTTTTGTGGAATCAATAGATTCAATAATTAGTGAAACGGATAATATGCGTAATTTGATACAGAAACTACTATTTTTAGCTAAAGGTGAAATTACAAAAATTAATACAAAATTTATAGATATTGATGCAAATGAAATGGTACATCAAATTCATTCTGACACGGTAGTTTCTACTAAAACTCATAGTTTCCATTTGGAAATGGGAGAAAATTATAAAATTAAAGGAGATGAAACATTGCTTCAGCAGGCAATTAGAGCCTTAATTGAAAATGCTGCAAAATATTCAGAGCCACATACAAATATCTATATCAAATCAGCTATTAAAGATGGATTCGGACAGATTTCGATTCGAGATGAAGGAATTGGAATTTCTGATGAGGATGCAAAAAGAATATTTGATAGATTTTACAGAGTTGATTTATCAAGAACGAAGGCAACTGGTGGAACAGGACTTGGACTTGCGATAGTGAAAAGAATTGTGGAAATACATAATGGAAGAATAAAGATAAACTCTAAAATGGATAAAGGAACGGAAATTTCAATTGTATTACCTATTGGAGAAACTCTTGAAAAAACAGAGGAAGAAAATATAAAAAACGTTAAGAAAGAAAAGTCTGAAAGAAGAAAAGCAGTATTTAGTTTCTTAAAAAAGGAAAGAGAACATAAACATAAAAAAAGAAAAAATAGAAAGGGAAAATAATGGCTAGAAAATATTTTGGAACTGATGGAATGAGAGGAGAAGCCAATAAAGACTTAACAATCGACTTAGTAACACGTCTAGGGCTGGCTCTTGGATATTATTTGAAAAAGCATAGAAAAAAAGCTGGAAAGCCAAAAATTATTCTTGGAACTGATACAAGAATTTCAGGTTATATGATTCGTTCAGCTCTTACAGCTGGACTAAATTCTATGGGAGTAAATATTGATTTTGTAGGAGTATTGCCTACTCCAGGAGTTTGCTATCTAACTAGAAAATTAAAGGCTGATGCGGGAATTATGATTTCTGCTTCACATAATCCTGTAAAGGATAACGGAATAAAAATATTTAGTCAAAATGGTTATAAATTACCTGATTCAGTTGAAGAGGAATTAGAAAAATTAATGGAAAAAAAGGATGAACTTTTAAAACATCAAGTGCCAGGAGATGATTTAGGAACATTTAAATACGTGGAAGATGACATGAGAATTTATTTAGATTATTTAACTTCTACTGTAAAAACTAATTTTTCAAAATTACGAATTGTAATTGATACAGGAAATGGTGCAGCGTATAGAATTGCTCCAAAAGTTTTTCAAGCCTTGGGAGCAGATGTTGTTGTAATTAATAATATTCCAAATGGGAAAAATATTAATGTCAATTGCGGATCTACTCATCCAGAACTTCTCCAAGATGTAGTAAAAGTTTATAAGGCTGATTTAGGTCTTGCTTATGATGGTGATGCTGACAGATTGATTGCTGTTGACAATACAGGTGAAATTATAAATGGAGATTTGATTATTGCGATTATTGCTGAATATATGCAAAAGAGAGGACTTTTGAACGATAATAAGGTCGTAACAACTGTTCTTAGCAACATGGGATTTGAAAAATATCTGGATGAAAAAGGAATTGGATTAATTCGTGCAAATGTTGGAGATAGATATGTTCTTGAGAAAATGAAAGAATATGGACTAAATATTGGTGGAGAGCAGTCTGGACATATTTTAATGCTTGACTACAACACAACTGGAGATGGAGTTTTATCATCAATTCAACTTGTTGCAGCTATTTTAGAAAGCGGAAAAACATTACATGAACTTGTAAAAGGAATAAAATTATGGCCTCAAGATTCTAAAAATATCTTTGTTGCAAAAGAGAAAAAAGCAACTTGGGAAACAAATAAGGAATTAATTGATTTCATAAAGGCAAAGGAAAAAGAAATTGCTGGAAAAGGTAGAATTTTAGTAAGAGCTTCTGGAACAGAATCACTTATAAGAGTAATGGTTGAAGCAGAAAGCCAAAAAATTGTTGATAAATATGTAGCAGAATTAAGTAAAAAAGTAGAAGAAACACTTTGCTAATTAGAAAAAATGTTTATAAAAAAAGAAAATCATAGTTAACTAGGCTATGATTTTTTTCTTTAAATTAATTTTTTTTCCTTGAATTTACTTCATTTACAAATTTTTTAAATAATTTTTGTGCAGTTTCGTCATTAATTGCCATCATTTCTGGATGCCATTGAACCCCAACGATAAAAATTTCATCTGAAATATTTTCGATCGCTTCAATTACTCCATCCGCACTTTTTGCAGTTACAGTGAACCCTTGTGCCAGTTCATTTATTATTTGATGATGATAACTGTTTATAAATCCGATTCCTTCAGGATAAATATCGCTTAAAAAACAATTACTTGCCACAGTGATAGAGTGAGTTGGAGTGTGAGCTCTAGCTTTTTGAAAGTGCTTTATTGAAACGTTTTTATTGTAGGAAAGATCTTGATAAAGAGAGCCTCCAAATTCAACATTAGCAATTTGCATTCCACGACAAATTCCAAAAATTGGCTTTTTATAAGTTACTGCATAACGAACAAGAAGTGAGTCAAATTTATCACGCTCTGGAAATATTTCTCCCAACTTCTCCTTTGGTTCTTCTCCATAAAGAAGTGGAAAAACATCATTTCCTCCAGTTAAAATTATTCCATCCACATTTTTTACAAATTCCTCAATAATATCTTCATGTTCATTTAAAGGCAGAAGGTGTGGTACACCACCAGCATTTATAACAGCATTGATATAGGAAACATCAACATAAGCACGCTTATATCCAGCAAAAAGCCCTTTTTCCAGTCCAAGTATATTACTTGAGATTCCAATGATAGGTTTTTTCATATTGTCCTCCAATTTATAAATTTTAACATATAGATTTAATCATATATTTTTTTATTAGTCAAATAATTTATATTATTTTTTATATTTATAATTTTATCTAAATCTATTGCTTTTTATAGAAAATACAGGTAAAATATACAAAAAACATTTATGAGAGGATTTATGAAAAAAAATACATTATTAATTTTATTTATTATTTTAGTTTCTATACTTGCAATAATCATAATAAATCCCAATTTTAAAAATTTTAGGAATAAATTTATTAATTTTGAAAAAACAACCGACATAAAAAAATCAAATACTCAAAAAAATGATAAATCTGATGAAAAGACAGAATTCACAATAATTGGCGTTGGAGATATAATGCTTGGCTCAAATTATCCTTTTGAATATCTGCTTCCTAAAAATGATGCCAATATTCTTGAAAATACACAAAATATACTGAAAAATGCTGACATAACTGCAGGAAATCTAGAAGGAACTCTATTTGATAATGATGGAACTCCTAAAAGCTGTAATAATCCAAATGTATGCTATGTCTTTCGTATGCCTTCAAAGTACGGGACATATCTAAAACAGGCTGGATTTGATTATTTGAGCATTGCAAATAACCATAGCAATGATTTTGGAGGAATTGGAATTAAGGAAACTATTAAAAATCTCGATAATTTAGGAATAAAATACTCTGGAATTAAAGATATTGCTGAAAGTACTGTTTTAGAAAAAGATGGAAAAAAATTTGGATTTATTTCATTTTCTCCAAATTCAGCTACTGTAAAACTAAATGATTATAATTATGCAAAAAAACTTATTTCTGAATTAAAATCAAAAGTTGATATTATAATTGTTATGTTTCACGGTGGAGCCGAAGGTGCTAATGCTGAACACATTACTAAAAGACATGAAATTTTTCATGGCGAAGATAGAGGAAATGTTTATGAGTTTGCCCATTTTGCCATAGACAATGGAGCTGATATAATCTTTGGGCAAGGCCCTCATGTTACAAGAGCAGTTGAGCTGTACAAAAATAAATTTATTTCGTATAGTGGAGGAAATTTTGCAACTTTTGGAAAAATAAACATTTCTGGTTCAATGGGAATTGCACCTATTTTTAAAATCAAAATAAATAATAAAGGAGACTTTATTTCTGGAGAAATTATTCCAGTAAGACAAACTTACAAAAGTTTCGGTCCTTTTATAGATTCAGAAAAATTAGCAATAAAGAAGATAATTTCCTTGAATAAATCTGATTTTCCAAATGGAAATGGACTTTCTATCAGCGAAGAGGGAAAAATTACTAAGACTAATAATCTATAGTAAAACTTATTTAAAACTAAACTCAAAAGCTATGACTATTTTACTCAAACCATAAATTTATATAATTTTAGCAGTTTAATTTAAAATAGGTTTGAGTATAAATTAAAAACTTTTTCTTTTATTTTTCACAAATTTAAAAAATATAGCTGGAAATCAGGATAAAAACATCCTGATTTTATTTTCTCTTCAGTCTGATAATCTCCCTCTCATTCTCATCTATTCTATTCCCCAGCTTTTCATTTTCCCTCTCTAACCTTTCCAATTTTTTCCTCTTTTCAATTTCCTCATCCTTAACATTTCGTCGCTCCACAATCACATTATTCCCAATTTTATCATCAGGATTCCCAATGATTTCGATTCCCTCTCCAATATCCATTCCAAAAATTTCAATCTTCTCTCCGTTATCCATCCCAATAAACACTTCTTTTTCTTTAACCAAATTATTCTTATCAATCAAATAAATATAACTTTTTTGATTTTTAAAAATAACAGCCTTTTTTGGAACAGCCAGAATATTCTCTTTTTTCTTATAAATCACACGAATATTTACTTGCTCATTTAAAAACAAATCCTTAAATAATGTTGGCAAAAATTCAAACACATTCATATCCCCAATTTTATTAGTCTTAAATAATTCTGCTTCAATAACCTTTTTTTCAGAAAATAAATCTGAATTCTCTTTTATTTTATTCTTATCTTGCAAAATTTCCTTATTCTTATCATTTTTCATTTCAATTAATTCTTCAAGTGTTTTTTCTCCCCCAATCTTTTTATTTTCTCTCCTAAAAATACTAATTTTGGCAACATTTCCAATATTCAGATTTTTAACTTTACCACTTTTCACATTTTCACTAACTATTTTTAAATTTTCCCTTTTGGCAAGAATCAAAATAGGCTCATTTTTGTTTGTAATTCCACCTTTCACTGCATTAATTTTCACAATGTAAGCATCAAATGGACTTCTTACACTTCTCTGAACCAATCTTGTATTTCTCATTTCATCTTTAATTTCAATTTCCAATCCTGATATTTCTCCGCGTAATTCCTGAATTTTCTGACTAACATCAGCTCCCAATTCCTTTTGTTTTTCCAAATTTCGTAATTCCCGATTTTTAATCACTAATAACATACGTTTTTCATTCAATCCATTTTTCTGATAATCACTAAACTTCACTATTACATCGCCCTTTTTTACAAAATCTCCAGCCTTGTAATAAACATCATCAACGGATAAATTCACATCCAGTCCAATTTTAGTAATATTATGTGCAACAACAGTTCCTTTCATATCCACAAAAAGTTCAAGATTTTCACGTGTTATTTTTTCAATAACATATTTCTGATTAACTTTTGGAGTACAGAATTTTATCATAAAAAGAATAATAAAAATAAAAATTGTGGGCATTATCCAAATTATTTCATCTTTTTTTCTCAATATTTTCTTCCTTTTTAGTGATTTCCGTCAAAATAGGAATTTTCACTTAAATTATCTTCATAAGGGAAATATTCCTTTCGTCCAAGATAAAGCTGGTCTGATTTCCTTTGGATTGGAACTACAAAAAATCCCCAGTTGTTCAAATCAGTATAAATAAAAAATCTTACTGTGTTATTTTGAATTGTATCGGTATCATTTTGAGAAATTATATTTATAAATTCAGGCAAAATTTCCTGTGCGTCCATTTCTTCGTAGTTATCCTCATTTTTATAAATCATTTCTTTCTTCAATTCACCTTCTGCAGTATAAACATAAATTTTTAGTTCTTCAGCAGAAATCTTTTTGTCAATTTGTCCAATCAGAATATCAGCCTTTCGTGAAGTCTGTATCATTTCCACTTTTTCCCCATCGTATTTTTCCACCCACACAGAATACGGCACAAGCGGAACTTCATTCACAATTTCCACATCTATATGTCCAAAACGCTTATAATCCAGATATTTTATAGCTCCATCCAGACAGTTCAATTTTAGCTCGTAATCATCACGATGGCTCAGTTCCTTGTATTCAATCATCTTTCCTGGAACAAATTCCTTTAGGACTTCCTGAAATGTACTGATTTTCGTTGACTGTCCGCTTAATTTTATTAATGAATATTCAAAAAGTAGCCCTTCCTTGTAATATGTATTCAAAAATTTTCTGAGCATTCCGTAAATATCAGCTTTTACGATTTTTTCAATTTCCTTTATCGTAAAAATATGTCTTGGGTAATCTGTTATTGTGGTAAATATTCCATTTTCATAAGTATGAATTTTCCAGCTTTTCAACTGCGTTATATGAATATCATTCCGTTTTTCATAATTTCTAGGCACATCAAAACGTGTCCGCAGTCTTCCATCGGATGTAAAAAATTCCTTTTTAAGATTTTCAGCCGCTTCCCATAGCATATAAAAGTTGTTCCGTATTTTCTGATATTCTTCACTCATTTTATTCTCAAACTGCGAATATTTTGTAGGAATCACATTTTCATACTTTTCATATTCCAAATTCAGATTTTCAAAGATTTTCTCAACACCGCTGTCATCAATTACCTTGTAAATCATATCATTGTCATATTTTATCAAATCATTAATAGAAACAACCCTATTTTCAGAATATTTTGCCCCAAGTACAATTTTCAGAAACTGCATAATTCTGTAAGTCAAGTCATTTCCACCAAAATTCTCGTCCCCATTTTCAAAGCTTGTTCTTATATCCAGATAATATGAAATTTTGTCCTTACTAATCACATATTTACAAGCCGCCAAATCCGTCGTCCCACCACCACAGTCAATAATTAATGCACTATATTCTTCATTCTCCTTATATTTCCTCTTCCTTATCTGTATCTCAATTGTGTTATACAGCACCGCAATCGCTTCATCCATCGCATTTTCACGAATAATCTCATATTCATAATTTTTCTCGCTTGAAATTATATTTTTTTCAGAAATTTCAGAATTCTGATTTTTATTAAATTTATTTTCCACCATAAAAATTTCTTGAAACATCGTCAAAAACTGCTCCTTTAATTTTACAGGGCTTGAAGCGTGAATTTTTTTAAATTTGCATTTAAACATATATTCTGCACGATTCACAACATATTTTAAGTACGCCTTTATTATATCCTTTCTTTTTACATACAGAATATTTCCAAACTCATCATTAATTTTCTCAAGTTTATTATGTTCATGCACCCACCTTTTCAAGCTGTAAAAAATCGAGCCATTGACAATATAGTCATTTCTCTCTAGCTTTCTTATCACATCATACCCAAATGAATACTTAATATTATTAGCATCACTGCAATTATCAATATAAACTAACGTTGGAAAAATCTCACGGTAATGTCTCTCTCCGTCATCAAATTTCACATAATTTATCGCATCTATTACAACATTTCCATTCAAAATATCATTAGTGGGCAAATCCTTCACATAATTTTTATCCAGATATGCCCCAAGAGCCGTATTTACTGTTCCAAAATCAATACAAAGTGGCGTATTCGTAGTTTCCAGATTTTTCACAACAAAATTTTCAATTTCAACTTTATAATAGTCCATCTGATATGGATAAAGCGGCATCATTTCATCTTCCTTCAAATTATAAAATTTATGAATAAATTTCAAGTCATTTTCTTTAAAGAACAAAAATGAAAATTTATTATTTCTCAGCGTTTCAACTCTAAAAAATTCCTTTTTACTAATCAGAAAATACTTATTTCTGCTATTCAAATCCTTTTCCAGCTGAAAAACCCCACACAAGTAATTATTTGCATTTATAAGAAAAACATTTGCACTACTCACATTTTCAGGAATCTCAATTTTATAATTGTCTTCCCTCATCAAATCAAGCTCCTTGTATAAAATAATCTTGTGTGGCACCCGTATTTTATTCTCATGATGAATCCTCTCACCAAGTTTATTATCAAAAAGTTCCTGAACATTCACAAGCCCGTTTTTATTAAACTTGTCAATACAGTAATTTCCCTTGACCCCTCTATATTTCATCAAAAGTGAGATAAGCTCTTCTCTAGTAGGCGTTTCCACATGCACATTTACCAAATGTTCCTCGATTGCAATCTGATACATCTCATAATAAGATTTTCTTCGCAATTCCTCTTCATAAAATAATCTCATTTTTACCTTTTCCCCTTTAGTTATCAATAATAAATACTTTATTTAAATTCAAGTTTTGGTTTAGTTTTATTAATTTAAAATCCAAATAAAAAGCTATAAACATAGATTTTATTGAAACTATTTCAGTTCATCATTATAAAATTAAATCTATTAAAAAGTTTTTATTTTAAGCAAAAATTTTTCTCAATTTTTCAATCATTTCCCTAACATTTCCAAACCTTTTCTGTCTGTCAAATTCCAACCCCTTTTTTATAACTTCTTCCACTTCCTTAAATTTCCCAACCTTCTCAAATCCTAAAATAACTTCCCTTCCAAACTCCAGTTCAGCCTTATAAAACCTCTTAATCGCCCCATCCACTTTCACTCCACAAAGCATAAAATATAAAAGTGCCCCAAGCGAATAAACATCAGTTCTTTCATCAATCTCAACTTTCTCTGAATAAATTTCAATCGGCGAATACCCATCTGAAACCTTAACAAACTCAACCTTTTCCTTCTTTTTCAAGCTCGCTCCAAAATCGATAATCCTGATATTTCCCCTAATATCAATCAAAATATTAGAAGGCTTCAAATCACAATGAATAATTCCCTTTTTATGAATTTTACAAACTACTTCGGCAATTTTAAAAAATATTTCCAAAATATGATTTATCCTCACTTTTCCATTTTTTATCCGATTTTCCAAAATATATTTTTTCAAGGTAACTTCACGAAAATATTCAGTAACAATATAATTTGTCCCATTTTCACTAAAAAAATCCACAAGTTTAACAACATCATTCACAAATCTCTGTTTCCTCCTTTTAGATTTTTTCAAAAATTTCTCCAAAATACATTTTTCTTTCCAAAAACATCCTTTCAGATTTTCAAAATCTTTCTTATACTTTTCCGTAAAAACCTCTTTGCCATTTCTCATAACAATTTCCGAAGGATAACATTCTTTAATAATTACTTTTTCCCCTTGTCTATCTTCGCACATATAAATATTGGAAAAATCACTTTTAGCTACATAATTTAAAATTTTATACTTCCCATTCAATATTGTTCCCTTTAATAAAAAATCCATTCTTCTTTTCCCTTTTAAATTCTCTATTTTTCACAAAATTATTCCCATTCCTATCACGCCCAAGAACTTCCCAGTTTTTCTCAATTTCCTTTTCAAGTTGTGAGATTCCATTACTTTTTACCTTATAATTTTTCTTAAAATTTCTATTATCTGCATTCAAATTTTTTCTATTATATTTTTTATTTTTAGAAACTTTCTTTTTTATTCTTGAATTATTTAACTTTTTAGTACTTTTCTCCTTGCTTTCTGTAATATTTTGAGTAATTTCCAAATTTTTTGCATAGTTTTTTTCTATTTCTTCATTTTCTATTTTTTTATTTCTTACTTCCTTATTTTCAATCAGATCACTACTCTTCAAAGTTTTTTCAACTTCATCTTCAATATTTTTCTGTCTAACTTTATTTCTTTCTATCTCTGATTGTTTGTTTAAATTATTTCTCATCAAATTCGCTTTCTCTATAATTTTCTCAGCCATTATATTTTTTACTTTTTCTTTTCTTTCGCCTTTCAAGTTACCCTTTTGAATATTTTTCCCCACAGAAACAAATAAAAATATAAACATTGCAACTAAAAACATGTATTTTACAGCCATTTCTTGTTTTTGATTTTTTTCATTAATTTCTTTTTCTAACGATTCATAATTTTTTTCCATTTCAATATCTTCAACAAAAATCGACAAAAATGGTATCACTTTTCCCAATTTTTTCTCACTAGCCTTTATCTGTTCACTTAAATTCTGCTCGACATTTAATTTACTTTTCCTATCAACATAAATCTCCTCAATTTCACTCTCATTAACAACTTTCCAAAATTCAGGACTTCCAGCCAGCAAATAATCATGTTTTTTCAGTCTTATTTTTTTGACTTGCTCACCACCTATCTTTTCCACAATTCTATTTTCCCTATACAAAACAAGTTCAGTTTTTCCCATATTTCCAACAATCATATTATTTTTTTCAATAATAATAACAATTTGTGAATAAAAATTTTTTAAATCAAAATCTTTTTCAGCTTTATGAAATTTATATAATTTTGTTTTCTCAAAAATCACTTTATCAACGGAAGATTGTATAATCTGTTTTATATTTTCTAGAGAAAATTCATTATTTTCCAAATATTTTTCAATAATTTTATGAACTCCAATTTTTGCTAAATTTATCTTATCAATTTTCTTATTTTCAATATTACTATTTCCAATTTTTTGAGATATTTCTGGCTTTTCCTGCCATTTTTCATTTGTCTTTTCATCAAGATCAGCAATACACCATATTCCCTTGCTTCCATTTGGAATATATGCCGAATAAGTGTTTTTTTCAGCAATTTGTGCATATTCCTTAAAAAAGAAAGTATTTAATTTTATATTTTTTATCATTTTCCCTCCTTTCTTTTAAAAAATCTTCCAAAACTGCCACCATTTTTTATTTGCCTTTTTCTCAGCCTTTTTCAGCTTTTTCTCAATTTCAGCTATTTCATTTTGTTTTGTACCGCTTTTTTCCAGCTTTTCCTTTGCCTGCGTAAATTTTTCCACAGCTTCCTTCCATTTTTTATTCTTAAAATCCTCTTCTGCTTTTCTCTTTAATAAATATCCCTCATTTTTTTCAATTTTTTTATTCAAATCCTCAATTTTAGACATCTGATTTCCAAAATTTCCATCTGCATTCACCTCTTCCAGAAGTTTCTTTGTTTCCTCATATTTTGAAATACTTTCTTCAAATCTTTCATTTATAGCCAGCTGATCAGCCTGCGTTTCCAGATTTGACGCATTTTCCATTTTTCTTGTTATTTCTTGACGTTTTTGACGCTCCCGCTCCATTTCTTCATGCTGTGCCTTGATTTCAGCTTCTTTTATCTGCAGTTGCTGCTGCATTTGAATTTCCTGCTGCCTTAACCTTTCCGAATATTCCATTTCCTGTGTTTTCAACTTTTCAGCATTCTGGCTCTCAAATTTAATAAATTCCTGTGCCTGGCTTATGTATTTGTCCACGGTATTTGCATTATTTGTATCTTTCATCTTCTGGTAAATATTTTTAGCCTGCGTTAGAATATTTATTGCTTGTGCTGGATTATTAGCAGTTATTTGCGAAAGTCCTTCCTGAACGAGATTGTTGGCAGTCTGTAAATCAGCATTTTGCTGGGAATTGAGTTCCTGTATCTTATTGTCAATTTCTCCCACTTTCACAGTATCTCCAAGCGCCTGGTACATCTGTCGTGCCTGATAATACGCCTCTTTTGAAGAATTAATATTGCTTTGTGCCAGCGAATCCCCTTTATTTTCAGCAAGCATTGCCCCATTATACGCTGTTTTTTCCTTATCTGTTATTTCCTCCAGCTTTTTCTCAACTTGCGAAACATAATCTGCCCTTCCATTTGCCAAATACATATCAGCCGCATTTTTATAGCTAACCTTTGCTAAATTGTAGCTTCCTTCATTAACCGCCGTATCTCCAGCGACCTCTAAAGCCTTAGCTTCCTTTAATTTCACAGTTGAATTTATCCGTGAATCCAATGTAGTTAAAATCTCTTCCGTGTTCAGCTCATCCCGTTTATAGCTATTGTCATTCAGGTTATACTTAGCCTGCTGATATTTTACGTTCGCCTCGTCATAATTCCCGCTGTTAAACATCTCATTTCCCTCACTAATATCCGAAAATGCCTTTTTAATCTTCTCAGTTTCTCCAATTTTCTTATTTATCTCATCAATTTTCTTACTTGCATCAGCTCTTTTTTTCTCAGCATTTGTAAGAAATCCTATTATTCCCCTGCTTTTTGGCTTTAATTTTTCGTATTCTCCAATTTCAAGTTTCAAATTATCAATTGAATTATTAAAATTTTTCTTTAAGATCTCCTCATCCGCCAATTTTTCATACTGTGTTGCCGCCTGCAGAATACCATTTCGCCTTTTTACATTCCAAATTATAACAAACAAAATAATTACAACAATAATTAGCATTACAAGTATTATTTTTTTAATAAGTTTCCTTTTATTCTTTTCCATCGGCTCTGGACTTGCTACAGCACCTACTTCTACCTGTGCAATCGTATAATTTTCGATATTATCCCTAAGCGAAGCAAGTATCCGTTTTTCCAATGAATTTAACCATTGCTTCTTATCCTCAAATCTGGATAAATCATTTTCCATATCATGCTCATCAATATTTTCCCAAAATCCTACAGTCGTCAAGCAAAAAACATCCTTTTCCATAAGTTCTACAGGTTTTTTTATAATATTTGGCTTAATTTTCCCAAAATCCCCAATTGCCTGCAGCAAATCATTTCTTTGCCTGTGAAATCTCATATCCGATATATTCAATGCCTCTTCGTCCACCAAAAGCTGTGCTATCGTGTCATCTCTGCTTTGAGAAATGATATATCCGCCTCTAATATGATAAAACCTTGTATTTCCGATATTTCCATATAAAATTGAATTATAATTACTTATAATGATTAAAAGAGAAGTGTGCATAAGAGAATATTTCTGAGTTTCTTCCTGTTTTTCCTTAACTTTCAGATTGGCATAATCCATCATTTCCTTTATTACATCATAGTTAAATCGTGGACGTAGCATAAAATATTCAATAGCAGATTCCACAGCAATCCTTGCCGCAACTTTTGCCCCTTCTTCCTCATCAAATCCATCTGCCACAGCCCAAATCGCATAATTATCCAGCAAAACATACCCAAAATAATCGTTATTTTCAACCTTCGTCCCAGCCTCACTCAAAAATTCCGTAATAAATTTTGCCTCATCTTTCCTCATTTCTCAATTTCTCCCTCTATTTTTTATTAATTCAACTTTATAAAATATATTTTTATACTATTCCCCATTAAAAAGGTTAATATCTAATAAATTTTGAATTGTATTCTATTTTCTAATAAGATTTAGTATTAGATTATTTTGTTTAATAACAGTTTTTCCTATTTTATATTATATTTTTTCTTTTATTTTCGTAGGATTGCTCATCGCCGCAAATCCTTATCTTGCAGTAAAGGTTTATCCTAATAATCAAAATGTTTGGCAAGATTGCTACGCAATAACCTATAGCTAGTCTACGACATTTTTCTGCACTGACAAAAAACTCACTATGCTCAGACAGTTTTGCCAGCACATAAAAATGCTCCGACGGATTAATTTATACTCAATCCTATTTAAAAAATAAAAATTATATCTTAAATCATTTGAAAATATTGGGTTTAGTATAAATTTATTAAATCTGTTCGTAATCTTCGATTTTTACTTCTAAATCATTATTTTTATCCTGAAAATTCGTATTTTTCACAATTTTTTCATCGTTTAAATTTTCATATTTTCTTTTCACGCTTTCCTCTCTTGATTTTTCCTTTTCCCAGTCAAAATAATCTCCGCACAAATTCACAAATACAAACTTACTTTCCCCCATTTCCACTACTGAATAAGCTCTTAGTTCTACTGTGTTGTAGACTGCTTCTCCATTTAGATAAATAAGTCCGTTGGAATCTCCAGGAGTTAGCATAAATTTTCGCTGTTTGGGATTATAGCTTATTGAACAATGGTTTTTTCTAGAAATCATAGTATCTCCTAAAATTTGTATATCCATATTTTCTCCACGCCCAACAAAGTTGCGTTCACTCACAATTCTGTAGTCTTTTCCCTTATCATGCCCTTCAATACACGTAAGCCAACCCACGACTGGATCTACTGTGCTGTCTTTAGACCAGTAGGCTGTTGTTCTGTCTTCATCTTTCATTTCTTCAACTAGATTAATTTTATCATCCAGATTTTCTGTTTCCAGCCCTTCTGATTTGCAGTAAGGACATAAGCTGTATCTTGAAACATCATATATATGCCCATTTTTACATCTATCCAATTTCATTTTAAAATTTTCCTTTCTTTTTTCATGTTATGAATTTATAGGTTTATTTTAATAATATTTTTGTAGTTGCTAAATAAATTATGTCTCCTGATTCCACTTTTACTGGTATATTTTTTTTCAGTTTTATTTTCCTTTTATCTAAACTTCTTTCAATTCCGCTTCCATTTTGTGAGCCTAAATCCTCATAATACCAGATTCCATTGACACGATTTAAGATTCCATGAGCCCTGCTGACTAAATTTGAGTAAATTCCTTCACTTACATCTATATCCACCCTGTTTCTTGACGATTGTTTCCCAATAAGAAGCGATGTTGCCCTCCCAATTTTCCAAATTTTCATATCATAATCTTCTGAATCCTTCAAAAATATATGCTCAATCTGCTTTTTCTCCAAATCCTCTATTTCCTTCACTCTTTCTAAAAATACATTATGCTCTCTTTCTCTCTCATGCTTTATATTTTTGATTTCCTCCTCAACTTCCACCTTTTCAAAAAATCTTTCTACAATAAGCAGGTAAAGTGTAACTCCAATATAAATAAAAATTGAAAAATAAAGACTTTTTGTAGAATATCCTGAAAGATGTACAAAAATGAATGTAAATATTAAAACTGTCATTATTAAAATATTTTTTATATTTAAAAATTTATAACTTTTTTGATTTTTTGCATTCAATTTCCGTTTTTCATATTTTTTAATTCCCTTTTCTACACTAATTTTACTCATTTCATCGTTAATTTTTCCATTTTCTCTATTTTTTCCAAGCCGTGCCACACTTCTAAGTCTTTCCAGCCTGTAAATACTCCCACGCCCAAATGGACGCCTAAAAATATTTCCCCAATTTGTAAAACTTCTTCTGATTCCCCACAACATTTCTAATTTCCCCTTCTTACTTTTTCTCTTTCATATCAAAAAAATTCTCAAACCTGCTTTTCACACTTTCTTTTTCAGCTTTTGCTTTATTCTTCCTCATTTTATCTAGCCCAAAACTGTTTTCAAACATTCCTTTCATTTCGGTTGCACTTTTAAAAAACTCTTTTCCAAAAGTAAAATTATTTTGAAAAGATCTATCTTTAAAATTTTCCTTATTATTTTTATTTTTTAGATGATTGCTCGCATTTTTTCTTTTGTAATCATACTCTTTCCGTCTTTTATCATTTGAAAGAACTTCATACGCCTCTGTTATTTCTCGAAATTTTTTTACAGCTTTTTCATCTCCTGCGTTTCTGTCAGGATGATATTTCATTGCCATTTTTCTATATTTCTTTTTTATTTCAGAAATATCTGCATTCTCAGGTACTTCCAGTATTTTATAATAATCCATTCCTCTTCCTTCTTTATTAATTTTTCTTTAATTTTAATTAAATAATACTATATTATTATATTTTTGTCAATATATTTTTAATTTATAATTAATATTTTTAATTTTAAATTTCACAAAAAAGACATAAAATTTACATATTTTTGTCAAAATTAAATGGTATTATGTATTTGTTCAAAAGATAGGAGCATAAAAATAAAAATTGAAATGGAGATGATTAATATGAATATGAAAAATACTTTTAAGAAAATAGTTGCAATTCTAGGAATAGCAGGAATATCAATTGTATCTTTCGCGATACCGCCTAAAGAGTTGCCTTCAAGGAAGCCTGGAGCTGAAATTATTCAGTCAAATAAAAAGGTTGCTAAGAAAAAGAGCAGAAATGTAAAATCGCCTAACAGACATCATGCAGTTCTTCAAGGAAAAAGAAAATAATAAAAAAGCTCAATTTATAAAGTTATTACTCATGCAAAAGAATAAAATCAATACTGTTTTACTAAAAAAGCCATCTTAAATATAATAAAAGGTGGTTTTTTAGTTAACAAAAATTTGGCAAATTAAATAACACTGAAGGCTAAATAAAATAGTAAGAACTTATTAGCCTGATTTTAAAGGGATTTTATTATGCAGCAAAATTTTTATAAAAATAATTTGATTTTTTGAAAAATAGGGGTATACTTTTAGTGTAAAGAACAAAAATGGAGGTATTTATATGAAAGTTTTAGCTATGATTTTAGCTGGTGGAAGAGGTTCAAGACTTGACATTCTATCAGAAAAAAGAGTTAAACCAAGTGTTCCTTTTGCTGGAAAATTCAGAATTATTGATTTTGCGCTAAGTAACTGTTCAAATTCTGGTATTTATGATGTTGCATTACTTACACAATATTTGCCATTATCACTAAATGAACATATCGGATCTGGAAAACCATGGGATTTTGACAGAAGAGACACTGCAATCACAATGTTGCAGCCACATGAAAAACTTGGCGGAAATTCTTGGTATCAAGGAACTGCCGATGCAATTAGACAAAATATTGATTTTATTAAAAGTAAGAACCCTAAATATGTATTGATTTTATCTGGAGATCATATTTACAAAATGGATTACAGATGGATGTTAAAAGAACACGAAGAAAATGACGCTGAATTAACAATTGCTGTACAGCCAGTACCTATTGAAGAGGCAAGCAGATTCGGTATTTTTGAAGTTGATCAAAATAAAAAAATCTTAAGCTTTGAAGAAAAGCCTGCTGAACCAAAAAGTAACCTAGCTTCAATGGGAATTTATATTTTTAACACAGATTCATTATTAGAATACCTTGAAAAATTGGAAAATCACGATTTAGATTTTGGAAATCACGTTATTCCTGCAATGATACAGGAAGACAGAAAAGTTTATGTTCACACTTATGATAGCTACTGGAAAGATGTAGGAACTTATGATTCATACTTGGAAGCAAATCTGGATTTAATCAAAAAATCTGAAGAAGTTGGAATTAACTTGTATGACCAAGGATGGAAAATTTACACAAGAAGTGAAGACTTAGCACCTGTAAGAATCGGAGTTACAGGAAGTGTTCAAAATTCATTAATCTGTAATGGATGTAAAATTGAAGGAAGTGTGGAAAATTCAGTATTAGGACCTGGAGTTACTGTTAGAAAAGGTGCAACTATTAGAAACTGTATTATTTTCTCTGGAACATATGTAGATGCAAATTCTCACTTAGATACAATTATTGCTGATAAAAAAACATACATTGGTAAAAATTCATTTATAGGGAATGGAAATGCAAATATTCCTAACAAGGAACGTCCAGATTTATTATCTTCAGGAATAACAGTAATTGGTAAAGGTGTAGTTATTCCTGATGGTTCAATTATTGGTAAAAATGTAAGAATTTTTTCTGGAGTAAAAATTGATGAGCATAACAGATTAATTGAAACAGGGGAAACTGTAAAATGGTAGTTTGAACTATCTAAAATTAATATTTAAAAAAATTCAAGTTATTAAGATTTTTACACTATTTTAAATGGTGGTTCTTGGTAGCTTGAATATTTTAGAATATGCCTAAAATCTTCTAAAATCAAACTGATAGAATAGAAAAGGTTTCGGCAAAATAGCAGAATAATAGAATAATCATAATTTTGCAGTTCGGTTTTAAAATGATTGTACTAAAAATATTTTAAGAATAGGAGTGATTAATTTGAAAATAGTATATTTGGCATCTGAAGTGGCTCCGTTTTATAAATCTGGTGGACTAGCTGACGTTTTGGGGGCATTGCCTAAAAAAATGCAGGAATTAGGACATGAAGTTTCTATAATAATGCCTAAATACGATATAATACCGTTAAAGTATCTTGAAAAACTGGAATGGGTAGCAAGGCTTGAAAGTCACGGAGATGTGTTTAATTTAGTAAGATATCCTGATGATAAAATAAATTATTACTTTATTGAAAATAAAGCATTATATGAACGAGGACGTGTGTATGGAGATTCTGATGAAGATGTTCAATATGCGATGTTTTCAGAATTAGCACTTAGATTTTTAAAGGAAATTAATTTGCAGGCGGATATCTTGCATTGTAACGATTGGCAAACTGGTCCAGTTCCATATTTTTTGAATGTTAGATATAATTATGATCCATTTTACTGGGATATGAGAACAGTTTACTCAATTCACAACTTAATGTATCAAGGTAAATTCTCTAAATATTCATTTGAAAGAATGGGATATTATATGGATGACAGACATGACTTGAACTTTATGGAAATTGGAATTGGATATGGAGATGTTGTAAATACAGTGAGTCCAACTTATGCGGAAGAAATAAAATACGCTTACTTTGGTGAAGGGCTGGAATGGATTACAAATAGAAAATATATTCACGGTATTTTAAACGGAATAGACGTTGAAGAATTCAATCCTGAAACAACAAAAGGAATAATTCCTTTTAATAAAGATTCTTTAGATAAAAAGAAAGAAAATAAATATTTACTACAAGAAAAATTAGGGTTGCCAAAATCAGATGTTGCTTTAATTTCGATAATTTCAAGACTTGTAGAAGGAAAAGGGCTAGACTTGGTATCAGCGGCGCTTGAAAACTTATTACAGTATGACGCTGTTCAAATAGTAATTTTAGGAAGTGGGGATAAATTCTATGAAGACTACTACAACCACTTAGCATGGAAATATCCTGACAAATTCAAAGTTTATCTTGGGTACAACGGACAGCTTGCAAATGAAATCTACGCTGGAAGTGATATGTTCCTCATGCCATCAAGATATGAGCCTTGTGGACTTAGCCAAATGATAGCAATGAGATTTGGAACTATACCGATTGTAAGGGAAACTGGAGGACTAAAAGATACTGTACAGCCTTACAACGTTTTTACAGATGAAGGAAACGGATTTTCATTTACAAACTTTAATGCAGATGATATGCTTTTTACAATAAAAGTGGCAGAAGGAATTTATTATGACAGACCTGACATTTGGGAAAAATTGGTAAAAAGAAATATGGATCTTGATTTTTCTTGGGATAGATCAGCAAGAGAATATGAAAAACTTTATGAATTAGCTAAATCTTATTAATTTTTAAAAAATAAAATGGAGTAGAACTGTAATGTTGCACTCCATTTTTTGCTCTAAAATGTAATTGACAAAACTTGAAATTAGGTTTATAATTTTACCAAGAAACAAAGAAACCAAAAAAAGGAGATTTTTTATGGAAAGTAATATTTTGGAAATGAATAAGACAATCTCGATTTCTTCTAAAAATCAGATTACAATTCCTAAAAAAGTTATGGAATATCTAGGTTTTACAAAAGAGGCAAAAATAAAGGTTAGCAAAGGCTCTTTGATTGTAACGCCTGTGAAAGAAAATGAAGATATGGAATTTTCAGATTTGATTTTGGAGGACTTGATAAAGGAAGGATATTCAGGAGAAGAACTTCTAAAAGAATTTAAAGTGAGAAAAAATAATGTCAAGCCTGCAATTCAGAAATTAATATCAGACACAGAAAAAAATGGAGTAAGCTATGAGGATGTATTTGGGGAGGATTAATAATGGAAACGGAAGTAATTATATCCACTGGTGCGGCAAAATATTTTAAGAAATTAAAAGACAAAAAATTAAAAGAAAAATTTGCTGAAGCAATTAAAAAAATTAAGGAAAATCCTGAAATAGGAGAAATGAAAAAATCCGATTTAGCAGGCATATATGGTTATGATATTTTTTACAATAAAATTAACTATGAACTAGCGTATACAATTAAGATAGAAGATAAAAAAATAGTTATTATACTATTAGCAGGAACAAGAGAAAATTTTTATAAAACTTTAAAAAAATATTTAAAGTCACAATAAAATAGTGTAAGAAAAAAGTCAAGTTTTTCAATTAATTTATGAAAAATTTGATTTTTTTTATTTATTAAATACGAACTATTATTCATCAAACTATTTCAAAGTGAAAAAATTAAATAAAGATATAACATTTCTGATTGAAGTTTTAATACCGATATGATAAAATTTTAGAAGAAAATAATATAAGAAAAAATTTTGAAAAATAGAGGTAAATTGATGAAAAAAGATAAAATTGGGTTTTTGATATTTCATATATTTTTTATTGCGTTTGTGCTGTTTTTGAAAAATGTAGTTACTTTTCAGAATGAGGCGCTGGAGATGAAATTTTTGGAATGTCTGCTTATGGGTGTTTATATTTATACGTTTTTTACAGCGAAAATTTATTTGGAATGGCTAAATTCGTATATGATTTTTTTGTATACGCTGTTTTTGTTTAATTTTACAAGGATATTTCTGGATATTGTGAATTATAGGGAGTTTGGATGGGCTACGAAGTTTGCTAATTTTTATTTTTTTTATGATGTGAGAAATGAGATAATAAATGTTTTTCTGCTGGTATTACTATTTACGCATCTAGGATTTTTCATTGCGATTTCAAACGAGAAGATTAGTGAGATTAGAAGTAGTGTTACGCTTGAAAGCAGAAGGCTGTTTACGAATGTCGGAATGGCTCTGTTTATAATTTCATTGCCTGCTTTAGCCTACAAGATGTTTATTCAGCTAAGGGTTATTTTGCGGGCTGGATACGAGGCTTATTATACTGGAATTTTAAAGGGAGTTGATTATCCTGCATTTACAAAAGGCTCTGGTACAGTAATGACGATTGGATTTTTGATATTTTTAATTTCAATTCCATCCAAAAGAAAATTTTTGACAATTTCTTCACTTTATCTTATGGTAAAACTGCTGGATTCATTCAAGGGGGCAAGAGCAATATTTTTGACACAGCTTCTTTTTATAATGTGGTATTACGCAAAAGTCTATGGAATCAGGATAAAAGCCAAGACAATGGTAAAATTAGTAGGATTTACCGTGATTTTTTCACAAATTCTAGTGTCTGTGCGAAGTAAAAAAATATTCAGTCTGGATTTGGTAAACACAATTTTTAATTTTCTATTTTCTCAAGGAGTAAGTTATCTTGTGCTTGGCTACACAATCAATTTTAAGCACAGCATTGTAGGAAACGGAAGCTATCCCTACATCTTGCAGGGGATATTCGGCTTTAAGCCACAGTCGCTGGAAACGCTTGCCACAACCAATTCCATTGCGGATAAATTAACATATTACCTAAATTCAGGTGCTTATTTAAAAGGAGAAGGAATTGGCTCAAATTATATTGCAGAAATGTATGATTTAGGCTACTTTTGGTTAATTGTAATTTCAATTCTGCTTGGAATTTTTATTATAAAATACGAAAAATATGTTGTGAAAAATAGATTTTTATTATTAACAAGCTATTACTTCATACCAAATTTATTTTATATCCCAAGAGGCTCATTCTTTGGGGAAGGGCTAATAAAAAATATGGCAATGCTAATAGCAGTTTATGTGATAATTTTCAGTTTTGACTACATGTATAGGAAAATTGCGGAAAAGAAGGAACTGATTTGATTTTTTAGGGAGTTGAGTGGGATTGAATGAAAAAATTCAAGAGTTTAAAATGCTGTGGAGTGAAAAATTGATAAAGCTTGGAATAGCAATTTTTTTGATAGGATTAATAGTTTTTTTATTTAAAGGAAGTGAGATATTTGACCAGCTTTTTTTGATAATGTTATTGGTGGGCATAGTAGCTTTGCTAAAGGTAAATTTTGAGTTTAATCGGAAAGTAGTAATTTTAAAAGATATTTTAGTTTATTATGAAGATGGAAGAGAGTACCATCGTGCAAAGATAACTGAAAACAATATTAAAACGTACTACAAGGAAAAAAAAGCCTATAGAAGCAGGTACAAATGTAAATATATGTCGATAAATAAATTTGAAATCCCTATTTACTCCCTTGGACTTAAAGGTAGTATAGAACTTGAGAAAGCAATATATGAAATTCAATATAAAAAAAATAACACAGTAATAAAAAACAGATTATTTACAATTCCTAGGGAAAGATTAATTAAAGAAAAATTTGGAAATTTTATTGTTGACACAATCGTTACATTTTTATTGTTAATATTGGCAGCGGCTAATGCAAATGCTAGAGCATTCTTTTTGATTGCTTATTTGGTTATTGTTAGTTTAAATGTATTTTTTCTGATAAAATTAAATAAATTTACACCGAAAATTATGAAAATTACTAAAGATGTGATTATTATTGATAATGTAGAATACAGTAAATCTGATATAAAAGAAATTAAAGTTACTAATTCAGATATAGTTGCTTTGACAACACTTTTTAAATCCAGAAGATTAAAAATGACAGGAAAATTTGGAAAAAGAATATTCACATTGGGAGCTTGTCCAAATTCTGAATTTAAAAATTTCAGAAAAGATATGATTTATGAAAATTATGAAAGTCTTTATAAAGAAATAGTGAAATTTTGTGTTAAAAATGAGATTGAGTATGAGTTGGTGTAGAAAAATAGGAGTTTAACGTTGATGGAAATAGAAAATATAGAAATAATAGATGGAATAAATGACAATAATAAAAACGATATAGTCAAATGGACTAATGAAAAGGGAAGGAACTTTCTTGAGCAATGGGCTGGAAAAAGTCTTGATTTTCCACTTACAGAAAATCAGATTGATTATTTGAAGGATATTTACTCGATTTTTTGTGAGAATGAGTTTGTGGGGATTATTCAGAAAATACGAAAAGAGATGGACAATGTTCATATTGGAAGATTTCTGATTAATCCTGAGCTTACTGGAAGAGGGCTTGGAAAAAGGACTTTGATAGAGTTTATAAATTTAATTTTTCAAGATGAGAACGTGAATTCGATTACGTTAAATGTGTTCGATTATAATGCGGGGGCAAAGAAATTGTATGAGAAAGTTGGATTTGAAGTTGTGAATGTTACTGAAAATCCGATGAAAAAGTATATGATGATTATGAAAAAAGGCGAAAAATAGGAGAAAATAATGATAGAAAAAAAAATATATTATGTCTGGATTGGAAACGCCAAAAAGCCAGATATTTTTTATAAATGTCTAGAATCGTGGAAGAAAAATCTGCCTGATTTTGAAATAATAGAGATAAATGAGAAAAATTTTGATATGGAAAAACATCTTGCAAAAAATAGATTTTTTTGTGAATGTTACGAAAGAAAGCTTTGGGCGTATGTTTCGGATTATATGAGAGTACATTTTATGTATGAAAATTCTGGAATTTATGTGGATACAGACATGGAAATAATTAAAGATTTGACACCGATTTTGGAAGGAAAAGATGAATTTTTTAAAAATGGGAAGATGAATTTTTTTATTGGGTATGAGGATGAAAAACACATAAGTGTTGGAATTTTTGGGACAATGAAGCATAATGAAGTGTTAAAGGACATTAAAGATTTTTACGAAAATGACATTTGGAAAAAGCCAATTTGGACAATTCCTAAGATTTTTACGTATACTTTTGAGAAAAAATATAATTTGAGCGAGAAAAGGGAAAATGTTTTGAAAAATGGAGAAATAGTCATTTTTCCGAAAGAATATTTTTATCCCTATGGATTTAAGGAAGTTTATTCTGATGATTGCATAAAACCTGAAACATACGGAATTCATTGGTGGAATGACAGCTGGAGCAGTTTGAAGGCTAGATTGTTTTTGGAAACGAAACATTTGTCAGGAGTAAAAAAAATGATTAAAAAGGTGAGGATAATTGCGAGGTTTTATTTGAAGGAAAAGAGATAAAAATAAGGATTATTTAGATAGAAATAAAAAAGTAAAAATAAAAAGGTTTGGTAGATACTAAAAAAAGTGATATAATTGAATGAAAAATTTGGAATAACAGATAAATTTTTATTAGAGAAACTGTTATTTTGAGAAAATAAAGAAGAATTAGGAGAAATATTGGAAAAATGAGTAATTTAAAAAAAATATTGTTGTCGCTTATGATTTGTGGGGCAACTGTTAGCTGGGCGAAAGAATTTAAGATAATGACATATAATATTTATGGAGGAAGGCTTACCGATGGGCAGAAACTGGGAGAGAGCATTAAGCCGTATAACCCTGATTTTGTATCGCTTCAGGAAGTTGACAAGTTTACGAAAAGAAGTAATTTTCGTGATATAACTTCTGATATTGCGAAAGTTCTTGGTTATGATTATTATTTCTTTAAGAAATCAAGAGATTATGATGGTGGAGAATATGGAATTTCATTTATTTCAAAATATCCGCTTGAGAAAATATATACCTATGAATTGCCGTCGGAAGGTGTTGAAAAAAGACAGCTGATAGTTGCAGAGCTTTCTAAAAAAACTTTTGGGAAAAAGGTGCTGGTAATGAATACGCATTTGGACTTTAAGCAACAGATAAAGCCTGAAGAAATGGAGTCGCTGGACTTGCTTACAAAATTTTTTGATAAAGATGATATAAAGTTTTTGAGTGGAGATTTTAATTTTTTACCAACTACAAAATATTATGGAGAAATAACAAAAGACTGGAGAGATACTTACATGGAATCTAATGTTGGTGGTGTAAGAACGCTTTCGGATCCACGTATTGACTATATTTTTGGAAGCCAGTCGAAAAAATGGAAGGTAAAATCAAGTTATTTTATTAATGATGCAACGCAGGACTGGACAAAATTGTCAGATCATCTTCCATATATGACAATTTTAGATATAAAATAAAAGAAAAAGGAGACATAGAGTATGAAAATTTCCCTTGTAATGCCGACAATTAATGTTACAACTGAACTTGATTTATTCCTAAAAAGTCTAAAGGCACAGGCTTATAAGGATTTTGAGCTGATTGTGGTAGATCAGAATGAAGGAAATGAAGTTTTTGAAATTGTGAAAGATTATGAAGAGGAATTTAAGATAAAATATGTAAGAAGTGATGAAAAAGGGCTAAGTTTAAATAGAAACAGAGGACTTATCCTGATGAAAGGTGAAATTGTCGGATTTCCTGATGATGATTGCGAATATCGGCCTGATACACTTGAAAAAGTTGCAGAATTTTTTGAAAGAAAGAAAAATTATCAGATTTATTCGTGTCGTACACTTGAACGGGGAAAAGACTATGGAACAGGTGTTATGGAGAAAAAGGACATGGAAATAACGAAGGATAATGTGGATACAACTGTGAAATCCATAACTTTTTTTGTAAATTACGGTAAGGATGATATTGTCTTATTTGATGAAAATCTAGGCGTTGGTGCAACTTTTGGAAGTGGGGAGGAAACAGACTATGTGCTGACATTGCTTCACAAAGGCTATAAGGGAAGATATTTTGCAAATGATATAATTTACCATCCAGCAAAAAAGGGAAACTATAACGATCTGGAACGTGCTTATAGATATGCATTGGGATTTGGAGCATTGGTAAAAAAGGAAGTAAAGGGCAGAAAAAACAGATTTTATATTCTGAAATATTGGAAGAGACAATTTAGAAGTTTTGCCGGAATGATTGTTACAAGAAACAGGGCATATCATAGAGTTGTGATGAAGGGTAGAAAAATTGGATATACAAAATATAAAATTTAAAAATTAGGAGAAAAATATGGATAAGGTAAAATGCTTGATAAATATGATAATAGCTTATCTCATTTATCCATTTAACAAAGGAAAATTCAAAAATAGAAATATTTGGCTTGTAGGCGGAAACGCAGGAGAACTTTTTGTAGATAATGGACGTGCGATGTATGAGTATTTACGGTCAAGACAGCAGGAGGAAGTGTACTGGGTAATAAACAGAAATGCCAAGATTGCAAAAAAAATTCCAGGAGAAAAGCTGATAAAAGGAAGTGTAAAAAGCTATCTGTATTTTATGAATGCAAAAGTTGCATTATTTTCTCACTCAATTTCTGCAGACATTGTCCCATACCTGTTTGTAGTGCCATTAATAAATAAATTTCATAAAAAAGTATTCAAAGTATTCCTGAATCATGGAACAGTAGGCTTTAAAGTCCGACAGGCAATGAATCCAAAAACCGCAAAAGTAGCAGAAGCCCTTGTAAAATCGTATGATTTAAACATCTGCGATTCAGAATTTGAAAAAAAAGTAAAAACAGAAACTTGGTGGGAAGTTCCGAAAGAAACAGCAGTTATAACAGGCTACCCAAGATATGATAAATTATACAATCTAAAAATTACGGAAAAACAAATATTCTTTATGCCGACATGGCGAAACTGGCTAAAATCAGAAAATTCAGAAAACCAAAAATTTGAAGAAACAAAATATTTCCAAAATATTGCAAATTTAATTACAGACAAGGAATTAAATAATTATTTAGAAAAAAATGATATTAAATTAAACATTTACATTCATCAGTTAATGCAAGATTATCTAAAAAACTTTGGAAATATAAAACTTGGAAAAAATATAAAAATACTCCCAAAAGAAGTAAACATAACCGAAGAGCTGCAAAAATCAAAATTATTAATAACAGATTATTCAAGTGTAGCCTACGATTTTTATTATCTAAACAAGCCAATTATCTTCTTCCAGTTCGATAAACGTGAATACGAAGAAAAAGTCGGCTCTTATGTAGACTTAGACAAAGACTTGTTCGGAAAACAAGCCAAAACTGTAGAAAAATGCGTTGAAGAAATCATCGAAATCTCCGAAAATAATTTTCATTATGATAGGGAAATGAAGCAAAAGTCTGATAAGTTGAGAGAAAAGTTTTTGAAGTATGTGGATAAAGGGAATTGCGAAAGAGTTTACAATGAAATTTTAAAAAGAATAAATTAAAACTTGATTTTTTAATAAGGATTTATAACATATGTTGTTATTAAGAAATATTTTCTTTGCATTATTAAGTTTTTTCTTTATTTATTTTCGCAGGATTGCTCATTGCCGCAAATCCTGCAACCTATGGCTAGACTACGATTTTTATTTGCCCAACTCCAAAACTCCTCCTTTCAGTCGTTAAACAGTTGTAGTTGAACAAATAAAAACTCCGTCGGTTTTTAAAATTTATTTTATTAAAGAAAAAATATTTATTATAAATTTCCGAGATTTTAATTTTTCGGTAAAATACAATTTGTTTGAGCTTTTCTATTTTATTTGAATTGAGAACAACTTCATGAGATTAAAACAACTTTTATTAAAAGCGAGTTTTGTCTTTTGCTGTAAAATTAAAATTCGAGAGCAGGAGTGCAGAGGTATGGCGTTTGATACCTCTGCATTTAAAAAAGATTATAAAGTGTGTAAATAACAATAATTATTAAATAAAAAAACTAATGTAAAAATGAAAAAGAAAAAATTTTTATTAATTTTTTAAAAAATTGAAAAAGAAAATAAACTATGATAAAATTTAAAGATAAAAAATAAAGAGAACAGAGGTAAAATAACGATGGCAGATACACCGCTTATGAAGCAATATAAGGAGATAAAATCAAATTTTGAGGACTCTATATTGTTTTTTAGATTGGGTGATTTTTATGAAATGTTTTTTGAGGATGCGGTGAAAGCGTCACGTGAACTTGGACTTACGCTTACTTCGAGAAATAAGGAGAAGAATGTGGATATACCGCTTGCGGGAGTTCCATTTCATTCGGCAGATTCATATATAACAAAACTTGTTTCAAAAGGGTATAAGGTTGCGATTTGTGAACAGACAGAAGATCCGAAGATGGCAAAGGGAATTGTAAAACGAGAAGTTGTGAAGATTATAACGCCTGGAACGGTTGTGGATGTGGAGGCACTTGATGCGAAGAGCAATAATTACTTGATGAGTATTTTGAAAGTTGAGAATAAACTTGGAATTGCGTATATTGATATAACAACTGGAGAGTTTAAGGTAACGGAAGTTGAAAAGGATGATGATTTTGTAAAATTATTTAATGAGATTAATAAGATTGAGCCTAAGGAAGTGCTTGTTATAGAGGATTTTTACGGGGAAATAAAGGAAAAGTTAGATGATTTTTTACAAAAGAATGATTCGGTTGTAACTTTTGTGAGTAAAGTTCGGGACAGTGCGAAGTATCTTATGAACTATTTTGAGATTGTATCGCTGGAAAGTTATGGAATTAAGGATAAAAAGGCGATAATTGGAGCTGCAGCCATGGCACTTGATTATGCGGCTACTATGCAGGTTGAGCATGAGCTGACTGTGGAAAAGATTGAGTTTGTGAATATTTCCAATTATGCTGAAATAAATGCGATTACAAGCAGAAATCTGGAACTTTTGAAAAATCAAAGGGAAAAAACTGTTTATGGCTCGCTTCTGTGGGTATTAGACGAGTGTAAAACTTCAATGGGAACACGGCTTTTAAAAAGATTTATAAATAATCCGCTTTTAAATATTGATAAAATAAGAAAAAGACAGGAAGATGTACAGTATTTTATTGATAATATCTTGATTCGTGAGGATTTGAGAGAAAAACTTGAGAATATTTACGATTTAGAGCGGCTTTTGGGGAAAATAATCTTTGGAAGTGAAAATGGAAAAGATTTGACGGCATTGAAAAAAACGATAAAATCTGCTGTTGAAATAATGAAAATTTTGGGAAATACTGATTTTTTTAAGGATATTGATGCAAATATTTTGTTTGAGTGTTATAAAATAATTGATGACAGTATAAAAGAAGATGCGCCATTTTCGGTACGTGAAGGCGGAATTATAAAATCTGGATATAATGAGGAACTGGATGAAATAAGGAATATTATGAATTCTGGGAAAGACTTTTTGCTGGATATTGAACAGCGTGAAAGGGAAGCAACTGGAATTAGAAATATGAAAATAAAGTTTAACAAGGTTTTTGGTTATTTTATTGAAATTACAAAAGCAAATCTAGATATGGTGCCAGAACATTACATAAGAAAACAGACTCTTTCAAATTCAGAGAGATACATTACGCCTGAACTGAAAAAATATGAGGACACAATAATAAATTCCAAAGCAAAAATCGAAGATTTGGAATATCATTTGTTCAAGGGAATCAGCGGAAAACTCAAGGAACATCGGAAAATTTTGTCAGAACTTGCAGAAAGGCTGGCATACATTGATGTAATGGTATCTTTTGCTGTAAGTGCCATTGAAAATGATTACGCAAAACCTGAAATGAATGAGGAATATTCCTTTGAAATTGAGGGTGGAAGGCATCCAGTTGTAGAAAAGCTAATTGGAAGGACGGATTATGTTTCAAATGATACAGTCTTTACTGAAAAGGAAAGTTTTGTTGTGCTGACAGGGCCTAATATGTCGGGAAAATCAACGTATATGAAGCAAATCGCATTAATTTCCATAATGGCTCAGATTGGTTCTTTTGTTCCTGCTAAAAAAGCAAATTTATCAGTTATAGACAAATATTTGACGCGGATTGGGGCTTCTGATGATATTTTGACTGGGCAAAGTACATTTATGGTGGAAATGAGTGAAGTCTCCAACATTCTAAACAATGCGACTGAAAAAAGTCTGATAATACTTGATGAAGTTGGACGTGGAACTTCCACAACCGACGGTGTTTCCATTGCGACTGCTATTTCAATGTATATTCACGATAAAATTGGTGCCAAGACAGTTTTTGCAACACATTATCACGAACTGACTGATTTAGAAAATAAATTTGCACATATTGTAAATTATCGGATAGAAGTGGATGAAAAGCAGGGAAAAGTAATGTTTTTACGAAATATTGTAAAAGGCGGGGCAGACAAGTCCTACGGTATTGAAGTAGCAAAATTGGCTGGTCTTCCAAAGGAAATATTAATTGAAAGCAAGAAAATATTGAAACGGCTGGAGCAGAAAAAAGAATTGATAGAAAGAACCGTAGATGTTCACCAGCTATCACTTTTTGGAGGAAATTCAGAGTTTGAAAATGATTTTGAAGAATTTGAAATTGAAAGTGTAAATAATTTTGAAAATATTGAAAATAATCAGTTTTATGTGGAGAAATTAGTACAGGTTGAAGAAGAAAAGGAAAGTTTGTTAGAAATTATGAATAAAATAGAAAATTATGACATAAATAATATCACACCAATGGATGCAATGAAATTTTTGTTTGAACTAAAGCAAGAAATCAAAAGAGAGAATTAAAATTGGTAAAATAGGAGAAAAATAATGTGGAAAAAACTAGGTTATGGAGGACTTATATTAATACTGATATATTTTATATATGCAGTATTTTTTAAAAAAATTCCAACACCGCTTGAACAGATGCAAAAAGATATGAAAGCCAAAAAAGTTATGTATAGGTTAAAAGATGATGCGATTATTTATGCGGATGAACAGATTGGATCTGAAGGAGATGAGGTTATCAGATTTAAAAATGTAATTGTAGATCTGATAAAGAAAAAAATGTTAATTTCTGGAAAAGAGGGAGAAGTCAATACTAAGACATCTGATGTTACATTAATGAAAAAAGTTGTTGGAACAACGAAGGACAAAAAATGGGAAATTTATACAGAACGTGTGGAATATAAGAAACAAGGAGATACATTAGTTTCACCAGTAAGGACAAAGTTAATAAATACTGTTGACGACACGGTTTCTGAAGCGGACAGGGTTGAAACAACGACAAAATTTGAAACAATCGTAGCAAAAGGGCATGCTAGTTATAACAATAAGAAAGATAAAAAGACATTAACAGCAGATAAGATTACGTATCATGACCCGACAAAAGTATCATTAGCAGAAGGTCATGTAGTTTATAAGGAAGAGCAGACAAAGAGGGAATTACGTGCCAATACAATGCGTTATGATGATATAAATAAAATTGGAAACGCAGAAGGAAATGTAATTTATACAGATCCTGAAAATAAGCTGACTGGAAATAAAGTTGATTATTATATGAAAGATGAGCGTGTAGATGGACAAGGAAATATCGTCTATACTGGTAAAAATAGTGTGATTTCAGCAGATACTGCTTCATATTTTATAAAGAAAAAGCAGGTTGATGGAAGAGGACATGTGAAATATACAAGTCCAACTCTAATAGTAACAGGAGATCATGTATTTTATGATGAAGTTGCCAAAATATTAAATGGGGATGGAAACGGAACTTATAACTATTTACCAAGAAAAACAACGGGAACGTATAGAAGCGGAGTTTATGACTTAAAGACAGAAACGCTTACAACGAATGATTACTATACTGCAAATTATGATGATTATAAAATGGATGGAACTGGACTTGTGTATGTATTCCCAACTGGAGATGCCACAATGAAAGGACCGTTTAATGTGAGAAAACAAAACTTTAATGTGCACGGTGCAACTGGAACAATGAATACCATTTCAAAAGATATTTTTGCAAATAAAATGGAAATGACAAGTGTTCAGGGAGATAGAATTACATCTGATACAGGACGTGGAAGCTTTGAGAAAAAGGAATTTAGGTTTGATGGACATGTTAAAGGTAAAATTCGTGGAAATGTAAAAGATCTTGTAAATGATCCAAGACCACTTGTAGAATCAGAAGCAGTAAACTTCATAGGAAATACTGCCAAAGTTTATTTTGTTTCTCACAAAAATGGAAGCAATATGAGTATTACACGTAGTGAAATTAAAGAAAACGTTCACATGACTTATAAGGACATTACTCTTGATTCACAATATAATGAAATGGATTCTGGAAGAAACCTTATTCTTGCGAGAGATAAGGTTATGATTGATTTTAAGAATAATACTAAAATGACTGCAAACTACTTGTATATGGATATGAATAAGCAGGAAGGATATGCTAGAAATAACGTAAAAATTATAAGTACATTACCACAATTTAGAGCAATTAATACAAGTGCTGATAAAGCTACGATTTATTTAAAAGATAAGAGAATAAAATTAAACGGAAATGTTGTAACTTATCAAGGTAAAACACAAATTTCATCGAAAAATGCAATTTATGATATAGATAGAAAGATTCTTGAAAATGAAGGTAACATTCAGATGCAATATGAAATTCAGGATAATGAAGAGCAAGGAAGGTCAGATCCTAAAAATGCCGCAGCAACTCAAGAAGTAATAGGCAAATTGTCAATTCCTGAAGGGGAAGTAAGCACAAGGAGTGGAATTAACTTGCCAAAATCAATGACTGCCTCAAATGGAGTCCCAGTTACAATAAGATGGCGTTCCTCAAACTCAAGCCTATTTTCAGTGTCTGGAAGAGTTAACAAACAATTTTATGGAGGAGGAAGCAGAGGAGTAACTTTAACTGCGATAGCTAAAGCTGGTGTAGATACAGCAGAAAGAACATTTAATGTAAGTGTTCCAACAGAATCAGCTCACGAAATGCTCGTTAGAGCTGCAAAAAATATTTATGTTCCAGAAGATGGTGGAAATTTACCTTCATCAGTAAGAGTAAACGTAAATAAAGGAACAATAGATGTACCGATTTCTTGGAGTAAAAATGGAGATAGAAATGTGGCAACATTAAGATATGGCGGTGCATCTTATCAAAAACAATTTTAATAATATGGAAAAAGTGGGTAGAGAATACTCACTTTTCTTTAAATATGTATTTAAGATTTTATTAAATAAAACTAAAAAAGAAAGGAATTATAAAAAAATATGGATATGAAAGAATTACAGGAGAAATTAACAGAAAAGAATTTAAATATTTTTCAACAAATAAGATATACTTTTTTTGTATTAGGGAAATTTATATTTGACAAGAATGATGTGTGGTGGATACTTTTTTTCTTTTTTATATCTTGTGTCAAAATTACTATAGGATTTATCAGTGTGAGTACTGGAATTTCATCATTTACAAATATACTTCAAATTTTTAAATTTTGTTATTATTTGGCATTTTTTCTGTTTTATCAAAAAATAATTTTTAAAATAGAAGAGAAAAATTATTCAAGATTAGATAAATCAGCCTCAAAATTTTTCCTTTTATATTTGATATATTACATAATTAGTTACATATTTCGATATTTGCCTTTTCCTTTGTTTTTGGATGAATTTAATTTAGCTTTTGGAATAGTGTCTTTGGTGGTGCTAGTAATTTTTTGGATTTACTTATTTTACTTCATACCGTTATTTTCTGCAAGACCATTTGATTTAAGAGAATCTTGGGATTATAATTTGCATTTAATTAAAGGAAATAAATTAAAAATGGTATTTCCTGGTATTCTTTGTTTTGTTTTTTCTTTTTCAGCAATATTTATTTTTTTACTTCCAATAGTTTCACTTTTTGAAGAGCTAGGTATTAACTTGTTACTCTTAATTTCTAATTTTGGTGTAATTGCTGGGGAATTTATTAATACTTTTATGGTTATATTTTTTATAATTTTGCATAGTATAATATATTTGAATGTAGAGTATTTGGATAGAAAGATAAAATAATAATTTTAGAAAGCTTGTAAATTTTAAAAAAAAGTAGAAAAAAAAGTAAAAATGATTTATAATATAGCGAAGTAATAACTTATAAAAGTAAAATTGTTTGAATGATAATGATGAAATAGGAGAAAATATGGCTAGAAAAATTAGTATAGAAGCCGATAGCTTGAAAAAGATATATAAAAACAGGGAAGTTGTAAAAAGTGTGAGCCTGTCGATGGAAAAGGGAGAAGTTGTAGGACTTCTTGGACCTAATGGAGCAGGAAAGACAACTACTTTTTACATGATTACAGGCATTGTAAGGCCAAATCATGGAAGAGTAATGTACAACGGAGAGGAAATTACAACTTTGCCTATGTATAAGAGAGCTAGATTAGGACTTGGATATTTGCCACAGGAGGCCTCTGTTTTTAGAAACTTGACTGTGGAGGAAAATATTGTGTCAGTTTTAGAGATGCGAGGAGTCAAAAAGAAAGAAAGAATTGCTACAATGCAGAATTTAATTGAGGAATTTAAATTATCTCATGTAGCAAAAAGCTTGGGATATGCACTTTCTGGAGGGGAACGTAGACGTGTGGAGATTGCTAGAACTATTTCTACAAATCCAGACTTTATACTGCTTGATGAGCCTTTTGCGGGAGTAGATCCGATTGCAGTTGAGGATATTCAGAATATAATAATGCAGTTAAAGGAACGTGGACTCGGAATATTGATTACCGATCATAACGTGCGTGAAACATTGAGGATTACGGAAAGAGCTTACATAATGGCAGAAGGTACAATTCTGATTGCAGGAACAGGACAGCAGATTGCAAATGATGAAACAGCTAGAAGAGTGTATCTTGGGGATAACTTCAAGCTTGATTAGAGAGGATGATTTTTTTGAAAAATATGATTTTAACATCGTCTTTATACGAAAGTATAGAACTTGTAAAAAATTTTTTGAATAAAAATACTGAAAGTAAAAAAATACTATTTATTCCCACAGCAACTAATGTAGACGAATATAAAAAATACATACATCTTACTCAAAAGGCATTTGAAGATTTTGGTTATGAAGTGGAAAATTTTGATGTTTCTATTTTTTCAGAAAAGACTGCAAAAGAGAAATTGTCAGAAGCGAAAATAATTTTTATTTCTGGTGGAAATACATTTTATTTATTGCAAGAATTAAAAAGAAAAAATTTAATACCTTATTTAAAGGAAAGAATAGAAAATGGACTGTTATATATTGGAGAATCGGCAGGTTCAGTAATAGCGGCTCCTGACATAGAGTATGCCTCTATAGTGGATGATAAGACTTTGGCAACAGAATTAGATGATTATACAGGATTAAATCTAGTAGACTTTTACATAGTTCCTCATTTTGAAGAAGAGCCTTTTGTGGAAGGTTCGAGAAATATGGTTGAATTATATAAAGATAAATTGGATTTGAAATTGATTAATAATAAAGAAGCAATACTGGTTGAAAATAATAATTTTACAATAATAAAATAAAGATACAATAGGAAAGGAGCGGGATTGTTTTGACAATCTCAAACAAATAATGACAGGAAATGAAATAAGAAAAAGTTTTGTAGATTTTTTTAAATCAAAAGAGCATAAACATTTTGAAAGTGCGTCGCTTATACCAGATGATAAGAGCTTATTGCTGACTGTAGCAGGAATGGTACCGTTTAAACCGTTTTTCTTGGGAGAAAAGGAGGCACCATTTAAAAGGATTACGACTTATCAGAAATGTATTAGAACTAATGATTTGGAAAATGTTGGAAGAACGCCTAGACATCATACGTTTTTTGAAATGTTAGGAAATTTCTCGTTTGGAGATTATTTTAAAAAGGAAGCTATTGAATGGTCTTGGGAGTATATAACGAAAGTATTGAAACTGGAAGAGGACAGACTTTGGGTATCTGTGTATAAAACAGATGATGAGGCTTATGAAATCTGGAACAAGGAAATTGGAGTGCCATCAGAAAGAATTGTTAGGCTTGGAGAAGAGGATAACTGGTGGGCAGCAGGACCTGTAGGTTCTTGCGGGCCTTGCAGCGAGATTTATTACGATACTCAGAATATGGGAAAAAATAACGAAGAAGTTGACAGAAAGCCAGGAGATGACGGAGATAGATTTTTAGAAATCTGGAATTTGGTATTTACTGAATGGAACAGGCTTGAAGACGGTTCACTTGTACCGCTTCCAGAAAAAAATATTGACACAGGGGCAGGACTTGAGAGAATTGCTTCAGTTGTGCAAAACAAGGATAACAACTTTGATACAGATTTATTTACAAATATTACAAAAGGGATAAAGTCTGTACTTGAAATTCAAGGAAATAAAAGTGAGGAAGCAGTAAAAATTATTGCCGATCACGTTAGAGCCTCAGTATTTTTGATTGGAGATGGAGTATTGCCGTCAAACGAAGGACGTGGATATATTTTAAGAAAAATTATAAGACGTGCTTTTGGAGCTGGAAGTTCTGCAAAACAGAAAGTTTTTGAAAAAGAAGATATATTTCTTTATAAATTAGTGCCTTATGTTCTTGAAACAATGAATGAAGCATACCCAGAATTAGCTGAAAAGCAAGAATATATTGAAAAAGTTATAAGACTGGAGGAAGAAAGATTTGCAACAACTTTGAAAAATGGAACTGAAATGCTGGAAGAAGAAATTCAGAAATTAAAAGCAGAAAATCAGAAGGAATTGCCAGCTGAACTGACTTTTAAGTTATATGATACTTTTGGATTCCCATTTGAACTTACAAAATTAATCTTGGAAAATCAAGGATTTGAAGCATCAGAAGAAGAATTTGAGAAAAAACTGGCAGAACAGGTGCAACGTTCAAAGGATAGCAGAACAACAATTTCTGATATGATAAAAGATGAATTTATAGATGAATTTTTTGAAAAACATGGAAAAACTGAATTTACTGGATATTCACAAAATTTTGAGGAAAAAAGCACGCTTTTACATATTGCCAAAAGTGAAGGAATCTCAGGATATGAGATGATTTTTGATAAAACACCATTTTATGCTGAATCTGGAGGGCAAGTTGCTGATACAGGAATTATCACTTCTGGAGAATTTGAAGGAAAAGTTGTAAATGTGGTTAAAAAACATGATATCTTTATTCATCAGGTTGAAATCACAAGGGGAATTGCTCCAGCGGTAGGCGTGGAAGTGAAAATGCAAATTGATGTAAACCGTAGAAAAGATATTCAGAGAAATCATACAGCTACACATATTTTACACAAAGTTTTAAGAGAAAATCTAGGAACACATGTAGAGCAGTCTGGATCGCTTGTGGATGACGAAAAATTAAGATTTGACTTTTCACATTATGAAGCAATCAGTCCAGAAATGATTGAAAAAATTGAAAAAGGTGTAAATGACATTATTTTATCAAATTTACAAGTAAAAATAAATTATGAAAATATTGAAGATGCAAAAACAAGAGGAGCAATGGCATTATTTTCAGACAAATATGGAGATATAGTCCGTGTTGTTGAAATTGACGGATATTCTATCGAGCTTTGTGGAGGAACACACGTTAAATCAACTGGAGAAATAGGATTATTCAATATTGAGTCTGAAAGCGGAATTGCTTCTGGAACACGTAGAATTACAGCCACAACTGGACATAAGAGCTTAAATTATGTAAATAGGCTTGAAGAAAAAATAAAAGAAATATCTGATATTTTTAGAACAGACGAAAAAAATGTTGTTGATATTATCGAAAAATATATTGGAGATATGAAAGCTGCAGTAAAAGTGCATGAAGAAATGCAAACAAAACTTGTAAAATATGAAATTAATGAAATGCTGGAAAATGTTGAAGCAGTAAATGGTGTGAAAGTACTAAAATCTTCATTTGAAGATAAAAATGTTGATGAACTGAAAGAGATTGTAGACAGAGGAAAAGAAAAGATGCAGTCTGGAATCATCATTTTGGGAACAAATAACAATGGAAAGGCAATTTTCGTAGTTGGAGTTACAAAAGACTTGATTTCAAAAGTGAAGGCTGGAGAAATAGTAAAAGTTGCAGCACAAGTCGCTGGCGGAAACGGTGGAGGACGTCCTGACTTTGCACAGGCTGGTGGAAAAGATGGAAGTGCTGTAAAAGAAGCTGTTGAAAAAGCATTTGAATTTGTAACTGAAAAATTATAATAAATTTATTTTTAGATATACAGGTTTAGATTTTTACTAAAGCAGATATTATTAAGTAAGGGGGAAATCTTCCCCTTTCAAGATAATCTAAAAAATAATTTTATTAAGTCTATAAAATGGCAAATTGTTTAAGAAATGAGAAATAAAAATGAAAAAATTTATTGGATTAGATGTGGGAGATGTCAGAATTGGAGTTGCAAAATGTGACCCTTTGGGAATTCTTGCAACTGCTCTCGAAGTAATTGACAGAACAAAGACAAATCCTGTTGAAAGAATAAAGGAAATACTAGATGATGAAGGCACAAAAAAAGTTGTTGTGGGAATGCCAAAGAGCCTTGATGGCACAAAAAAACGTCAGGTGGAAAAAGTAGAGGAATTTGTGGAAGAATTGAAAAAGAGTATTCCAAATATTCAGATTATCTTTGTAGATGAGCGTTACACAACAACAGAGGCTGAGCATTATCTAAAAAACTATTCCAAAAAGAATGGAAAAGAACGTAGAAAAGTAGTAGATATGGTTGCAGCGTCAATAATTTTGCAGAAATATCTTGATACATTGTCTTAAAAACTCTAAATATAAAATTTTTAATTAGGATAACAATTAAATTTTATTATAAGCGTTGATGTATTTTAAAATAAGCAAAATTTCATTAAAAGAAAAATAGCTGTTTGAGCTTTTGGAATAAATCTTGAAATATATTTAATTATTTATATTAAAAATAATTGAAATTGAAAAGCGAGTTCTATTTTTCTTTTATAAGAAAGTTTTGCGTAAAGCCGGGATGCAAGGACATGGCGTTTGATGTCCTTGCTTAAATAAACTTAAAAATAAATAAAACTTAAAAAGTAATAAAAATATATTTATTTTAAAATGTATTAAACATATTTATAAGAATAGTTATTTAAATAAAATAAAAAAGAAAGGATGAAAAAATGCAGAATAAAAAATCACATTATGTTTGGTTACTTTTGGTAATTTTTGTTCCAGCTCTTATTTTGTACTTTAATAAAGTAAAACTGGGACTTGATTTACGTGGTGGAACATCAGTTGTATTACAGGCACAGGGAAAAATTGAGCCTGATACAATGAGCAAGGTTAAAAATATTATTGAAAGAAGGGTAAATAGTATTGGAGTTGCTGAGCCTGTTATTCAGCTTAGTGGAAATGACAAATTGATAGTGGAGCTTGCGGGGATAAAAGATCCTCAAAAGGCTATTGAATTGATTGGTACAACAGCGAAACTTGAGTTTAGAATAAAAAATAAGGACGGTTACGGGCCTGTTTTATTAGAAGGTTCCGCATTAAAGACAGCAGGAGTTTCTAGAGATCAGGTTGGGATGCCTTCTGTAAGTTTTGAATTAAATTCACAAGGAGCAAATACTTTTGCTAAGATTACAAGGGAGAATATAGGAAAACAGCTGGCAATAATGCTTGATAACAAAGAACAGTCAGCACCTACAATTAACAGTGAAATTAATGGAGGAAGTGGAATCATAACTGGAAGATTTTCAATCGAAGAAGCCAATAATCTAGCAAATCTGTTAAAATCAGGGGCATTGCCTGTGGAAATTAAAATTGTTGAAAATAGAACAGTTGGAGCAACACTTGGAGTAGATTCGATAAGACAGACTGGAATAGCTGGGCTGATTGCCTTAGGTGTAATTTCAGTATTTATGATTGCTATTTATAAAATACCTGGAATTGTTGCAGATATAGCACTTTTAATAAATGGAGTTCTAGTTTTAGGATTACTTAGCGGAATCGGTGCGGCGTTGACACTTCCTGGAATTGCAGGGTTTATTTTAACATTAGGAATGGCAGTTGATTCAAATGTAATTACTTATGAGAGAATAAAGGAAGAGTTGCGGCTTGGAGAATCGCTTCATGATGCGGTTGAAAGAGGTTATGAAAATGCCTTTCCTGCCATAATTGACGGAAATCTGACTACAATGCTTGTGGCGGCTGTGCTATTTTTCCTAGGAACTGGACCAATTAAAGGATTCGCAGTAACATTGGCGCTTGGTGTGGTTGCTACTGTAATTACAGGAGTATTTGTTTCAAAAATATTTTTAAAATTATTCATAAAAACATTTAACATAAAAAGAGAACAGCTGTTCTGGAAAGGAGCTTTGAATGAAGATTAATTTAAAAGTTATACAACGTAGAAACCTTTTTTTAGGTATTTCAGCAATAATGGTTATAATTTCATTGATTTCGCTATTTGTAATAAAGCTAAATCTTGGTGTAGATTTTAAAGGTGGAGAATTAATTCAATTAAAATATGATAAGAAAATTGATCAAAATGCAGTAAATGAGACATTAAACAGTTTAATTGGCGAAATTCCTAAATTAAAGGCCAAAAGAGTTCAGTTTTCAGATACAGACAATACTGTTATCATAAGAACAGAGCAGCTTGATAATACGCAAAAAACAAAAATAATGTCAGAGTTAAGTAAAAAAACTGGTAAATATGAAGTTGTAAAAAATGAAACTGTGGGAGCAGTAATCGGTAAGGAATTAACTGCAAATGCTATTCAGTCTTTAATAATAGGAAGTATACTGATTATTATTTATGTTACTATAAGATTTGAGTTTGTTTATGCTCTGGCAGGAGTTATAGCGCTTATTCACGATGTTATTATTGCCTTTGGAGTTATTGCGCTACTTAAATATGAAATCGATACTCCATTTATAGCTGCAATTCTTACAATTTTAGGATACTCTATTAACGATACGATTGTTGTATTTGATAGAATTCGTGAAAATATTCAGAAAAATAGAAAAGGTAAAAATAAAACTGTGGAACCATTTGATCTAGTTATTGAAAAATCAATAAATCAAGTGTTCACAAGATCAATTTATACTTCATTGACAACTCTATTTTCAGTAATTGTACTTCTGATTTTAGGTGGAGATACATTAAAAACATTTAGTATGACTCTATTTGTAGGAATGCTTGTTGGAACTTATTCATCAGTATTTGTAGCAAGTCCTTTGGTTTATATAATGAAAAAAGGTAAAAATGAGCCTAAAGTTAAAGATGTTATAAAAAGTTCTGGTAAAACAGTAAATGGATATGATGAAAAAGATAAAGTGCTAGTATAATCAAAATGATAAATTTAGAAGGTGAATTGAAAAATGCGATGCTGGGCAGAAATAAATATAAATAATTTGTATAGCAATATTGATGAGATAAAAAAAATTGTGACAAAAGACAAAATAATAGCAGTTATAAAAGCAGATGCTTATGGACATGGGATGCTTGAAATTTGTAATGCTCTTATAAAAAAAGGGATTAAGAATTTTGCAGTTGCAACAAGTGACGAAGCGCTTAAAATAAAAGAACTTCATGATGATATTATGGTGCTGATATTAGGACCTGTGGAAAATGAGTACATGGATTTGATTGCTGATAAAAATATTTATTTTATGGTAACAGATTTTGAGGAAATAGAATATTTGGAAAAAACTGGAAAAGAAAAAGGGAAAACTACAGATGTGTTTATAAAGATAGATACTGGAATGGGACGTGTAGGCTTTCAGGAAAGTGAGACTGAAAAACTGAATGAAATTCTTAAAAATGCCAGTCATATTAATCCAATAGGAATTTTCTCGCATTTTTCATCATCGGATAGTGACAAAGACTATACAAAATTGCAGGAAAGTAAATTTAAAGCAATGTGTGAAAAAATATCAAGTGGAATATCATCAATAAAATACAGACATCTGCACAACAGTTTTGGAACTTTGAAGTTTCAAGATAGCATAGAAGATTTTGTGAGAGTGGGAATTATACTTTATGGAGGGGTTACAGACGAAGAAACAGCTCCGTATAAATTTAAGCCAGTAATGTCTCTCTTTGCAAAAATCAGCTATATAAAGACATTAAAGGAAGATAGTTTTATAAGTTATGGAAATACTTATAAAGGAAAAGCTGGAAAGACCTATGCTACAGTTTCTATTGGATATGCTGACGGAGTAAGGCGTGACTTGTCAAATAAAGGGTATGTTTTTTATAAAGGATATAAATGTGAGATTGTAGGGCGTGTCTGTATGGATCAGCTTATAATTTTACTTCCTGAAGAATTGAAAAATGAAGCTAAAAAAGGCGATGTTGTAGAATTTTTTGGTGAAAATATAAGTGTTGTAGAGGTTGCTGATTTATGTAATACTATTTCGTATGAGATTTTATGTGGAATAAGTCAGAGAGTACCTAGAATTTATGTGGAAAAATAGAGGTAGGGAAAATGATGCTGGATATTGGCTTTATAGTTTTACTGATAATATTTATTTTTCTTGGATATAGAAGAGGATTCTCTTTGGAATTTTTCAATATGTTTAAATATATTTTTATTATTTTTATAACAAATTATATTTGTAAACTTTTTTTTAATTCAGAGAAAATTAAACCTCAAAATCAGTTAAAAATTTTTGTTATTATAGTTTTAGTCCAATGTATTATCTATTCTGTCGTTCTTATAGCTAATAGAAAATTTTTAAAAAGTATAAAAATAAAAAGATTTGATAAATTTTCTGGAATGATATTCGGAATAATGGAGTTATTCTTTGTTGCAGTTATTGTTTATATTACAGTAATTACAGGATCTATAGGAAGTAAAAGAATACGTGAAATAAGGGACAAAAGCCTTTCTGTTCAGTTTATGACAAAACATGCATTAAAATTTGCAGATTCTTTTCCAAAATTCATAAAAGATGATGTGGAAAGATATGTTGTTAGCCAGAGAGAGAAAGAAGTAATAGATGACGTTTTAAATAATTATAAAAATCCAAAACCAGATAAATTTGAAAAAACAAAAGATATTGAATAAACACCTTGGTACAGAAATAAAAAAATGATTATAAGATAAAAAGAAAAATAAAAAAGGAAAATTGATAAAAATGAAAATAATTGACAGATATATTTACAATTCACTTTTTTTGCCGTCAATATTTGGAATTAGCATATTTACATTTATTATGATGTTAAATGTGATAATGGAAGTTATGGAACGTCTGTTTGCAAGTGATTTGCCATTTATATCTATAATAGACTATCTATTTTATGCTATACCAGGAGTTCTTGTACAAACAATACCTATGGGAGCATTTCTTGGGGTAATGCTTGTTTATGGAGGACTTTCAGAAACGAATGAAATTGTTGCAATGGAAGGTTCTGGAATAGGACTTTTTAGAATAATTCGACCAGCATTTATTTTTGGAATAATATTGACATTGATTGGTTTAGGACTTGAAATATATGTAAATCCCCGTGCCTTAAAAAATATAAATGCACAGACAAAACAAATTCTAGCTTCAAAACCAAGTTCATTGTCAGAAGAAAAAGTTTTTTTGACAAATGAGGAAAAAGGCTTTGGATTTTACATTGATGAAGTAAATAATGAAAAAGCTACAGCTAAAAACTTTCTGATTATAAATAAACGAGGTAATAATCCTTATCCAATAGTATTTCTTGCAGAAAATGCAAAATTTGATCCAGGAATTATAAGATTGAAGAAAGTAAAAGGATACGCTTTTGATAAAGACGGTAATAGTCAAGTTTCTGCTTTATATCAGGAGCAGGAAATACCAATCACTACTTTTTTTAGGGAAAATAAGAAAGAAGTAAAAAAAAGCCGTAAAGAGATGGATATAAAAGAATTGAATGAATTTTATAAACAGAATATAAAAAATCCTGAAGAAAAGGAAACTGCATTAAAAGCACAGGTAGAAATTTACCAAAGACTTATAGGACCATTTGCAAGTACATTTTTATGCTGGCTGGGAGTACTGCTTTCGGTAGGGCATAGACGAAGTGGAAGAGGAATAAGTTTTGGAATAAGTTTGATTGTTATATTTGGTTATATAGGAATGGCAAGTTATGCAAAGATCATGGTGTTAAAAAATAATGTACCAGCAAACATTGCAATGTGGGTTCCTAATTTTGTTTTATTTATAATGTGCATATATTTTTCAATAAAGAAATATAAAGGAAATTAGCGAAAGGAGGAGTATGAATAAATTAGATAAATATATAATTCTAAACTATGTAAAAAGTTTTATTTTAGGAATGATGATGTTTTTCTTAATATTTTTACTAGCTGAAAGTATTAGTCTTACAGGATGGATTATGGACGGAAAGCTTAAAGGACATGATGCCATAAGATATCTGAGATACGGAACACCTGAAATAATAACAAATACAGCTCCTCTTGGAGTTCTGCTTGGAAGTCTTCTGTGTATAAGCAAAATGGCAAAACAGCTGGAAATCGCAGCAATGAAAACAAGTGGAATCAGTTTCGCAAGAATAGCTTTATTTCCAATGATTTTTTCATTTCTTGTAAGTATGGGCGTATTTTGGTTAAATTACGACGCTTTAGGAAAATCAAATACTAAAAAAGAAAATTTAAAATCTTTAAAAATTGATAATAAGGAACCTGTCAAGGCGGAGAAAAAATTTATTTTTGTAAAAATTGATAAAAAAACAGTACTTTTTAGTGAACACGTAAATAAAAATACTGGGACCATGGAGCATATTGAAATACTGAAATTTGAAAAAGGCTTTAAGGAAATAAGCAAAATATACACTTCTCCTTTTGGAAAAATTAACCCAAAAACAAATGAATGGACTTTTAAAGACTTAAAGGAGTACGATGATAAAACTAATTTAATGAAACCTGCTGATACAAAAAAATTCAAATTTATTGCAAAAATGGAGGATGTACTGGCAAGTCCAGTCAAGGCAAAAAATTTGACAATGCCTGAATTACGTGAAAAGGTAGTTTATTTTACAAGAGTTGGAGCAGATTCCTTAAATTTAAGAATAGAATTTTATTATAGAATATCTTTTGCATTATCTTCATTCGTTATGTGTCTAATTGGACTTTCACTAGGAAGTAGGTATGTAAGAGGGGGAGCAGCTCTAAATATAGGATTATCTGTAATAATTGGTTATGCCTATTATGGTGTCAGCACGATTTTACGTTCAATGGCAGTATCTGGAGCAGTTCCAATTTATGCAGCTTGTTTTATTCCGTTAATTATATTTTTAATAGTTGGAATAAAATTATTTAGGGATTCTGAATACTAATAAATATTTTTGATTTTTATAAAATAAAAAAGAAGGGAATGGTATGATAGAAAAGATAAGGACAAATAGTGGAATAGAAGTTATTTTTGATAGGCTTGAAAGTATTTCTACCTGCTCAGTTGGAGTATTTGTAAAAACTGGCTCACGAGATGAAAGTGATACGGAGGAAGGAATCTCTCATGTACTGGAACATATGATTTTTAAAGGGACTCCTACTAGAAATTATTTTGAAATTTCTGAAGAAATTGATTATCTTGGGGCAAATGTGAATGCACATACGACTAAAGAAGAAACAGTTTTTTATATAAATGCCTTAACACAGTTTCTAGGAAAGTCTGTAGATATTTTGTTTGACATTGTTACAAATTCTACGATTGATGAAAAGGAATTGGAAAAAGAAAAAGATGTAATCATGGAAGAAATTAAGATGTATAAGGATTCGCCAGATGATTTAGTATTTGAAATGAATTATGCAGACAGTATAAATGGGCAGTATGGAAAGCCTATTATTGGAACAGAAGCTAGTGTAAAAGGCTTTACTGCAGATGAAATCAGAAAATATTATAAGGAAAGATACACAAAAGACAATATTTTGGTTGTAGTTTCTGGAAATTTTGATAAAAACGAGATTATTCAGAAAATTGATCAATATTTTTCAAAATTAGGTGATAAAAAGATTGATAGACGTGATAAAATAGATTTTTCATTTAATGCTGGAAAAAAAATTGTCTCAAAAGATATAAATCAAGTTAATATCTGTATTTCTCATCAAAGTGAAGATTATAACAGTAAAAATAAAATATATACGGATATTTTAGCGAATATTATTGGTGGTTCAATGAGTTCTAGACTTTTTCAGGAAATCCGTGAGAAAAATGGACTTGCCTATTCTGTTTATACGTATAATCAATATTATTTATCAGGAGGCCTGACATCGACGTACATTGGAACGAATCTAGAAAATTATGAAAAGGCAATAGAAATAACGCTTTCAGAATTTAAAAAGTTACGTGAAAATGGAGTTACAGAAGATGAACTTCAGAAAGCAAAAAACAAATATATGAGCAGAATCGCCTTTGCAATGGAAAATCCACGTTCAAGAATGGGAATTATAGGAAATTATTATATTAGAAAAAATGAAATTTTAGATACTGAAAAAATGAAAAATGAAGTTAATGATGTAAAAATTGAGGATGTAAATACTTTTGCAAAAACGAAATATTTAGCAGAAAATATAACAGTTTTGGGAAATATTAATAAATAAAGTAAAAAAATTTTATAATTTAAAAAATAAAAATAGGAATTTAGGAGTATAAAATGTTTCAAAACCAAAGATTGAATGATATGAGAAATAATATCCGTCGGATAGATAAAATGATATTACTGATTGTGTATGCTCTTGTAATGATAAGTACAATATTTGTATATAGTGCGACAAGACAGGGCGGGATGGTTGTAAAAAATATGCTGTGGATTGGGATAGGAACAGTGTTAGTATTTTTAATAGCAGCAGTTGATTATAAAAATGTAAAATATTTCATTCGACATATTTACGGTATATGTGTTATTTTGCTTTTACTTGTACGATTTGCAGGGAAAAAGACTCTTGGAGCACAGCGTTGGATTGCACTAGGGCCGTTTCAACTGCAGCCGTCGGAGTTTGTAAAGATAGCGATTGTTATAATTATTGCTTATTGGATTGTAAACAAGTATAAAAGTGGAATTAATAATTTAAATGACATTATTGGGGCAGTTTTGCCAGTAACTCCACTTATTTTGCTAATCCTTATCCAGCCTGATTTGGGAACAACTTTGATAACAGTTTCTGCATTTCTGTTTATGATTTTTCTATATGGCGCAAACATGAAGCCAATTTGGATAATAGGGATAGTCCTAATGTTATCAGTTTATCCAATTTACAAGTTTGTACTAAGTGATTATCAGAGAACACGTGTGGAGACATTTTTACATCCTGAAACAGATAGAAAAGGAAGCGGATGGCATGTAATACAGTCTAAAATATCAGTTGGAGCTGGAGGATTTTTAGGAAAAGGAGTTCTGCAAGGAAGCCAAAGTAGGCTGGAATTTCTGCCTGAGGCACAGACCGATTTTATTTTTTCAGTATTGTCTGAAGAACTGGGATTTGTAGGTTCCTCATTAGTTTTGCTTCTATATTTTGCATTAATTTTTGAAATAATGAGGATATCACGAATCGTACAGGATGATTTTGGTCGCCTCATATTATACGGTATAGCGGGCGTTATCTTTATGCACGTAATTGTAAACGTAGGAATGACAATTGGACTTGTTCCGGTTACAGGGAAACCATTGTTATTTATGAGTTATGGTGGAAGCTCGTTTCTAGCTTCATTTATAATGATAGGGATAGTTGAAAGTATAAAAATTCATAATAATTAAGAAATGAGGAAATTCTTGGAGAAAAAGGAAGTTATTGTAAATTCTGAGATGGAAGGAATGCGGCTTGACAGATATTTAAGAAAAAATTTTAAGGAAGAGTCGCTTAGCAGGATTTTTGGAGCGATAAGGTCTGGAGATATTAAAATTAATGGAAAAAAATCAAAAGAGAATTATCGTCTTTTGCTAAATGATAAAATTATAATTAGAAATTTATCTTCAGGAAATATTGGAAAAACAGGAAACAGTGTGAATATAGCCAAGGAGAAAAATTTAAAAATTTTAGAAAGTGATCTAGAAAAATATAAAAAAATGGTTATTTTTGAAAATGAAGATTTTTTTATTGTGAATAAAAAGGAAAATATTCCGATGCATAAAGGAACAGGGCACAAATATGGACTTGCTGAAGTTTTTAAGGAAATTTATAAAAGTGAAAATATTAATTTTGCGAATAGACTGGATTTTGAAACATCGGGTCTTGTTATTGGTTGTAAAACTTTAAAGTTTCTTAGATATATTTCTCAAAAAATTAGAGATAATGAAGTTCATAAAAAATATTTTGCAATTGTTCATAATAGAAATGTAACTGAACATCCTAAGTTTAAAGAAAAAAATCTTAATTTGAAAGATTTTAAAATTGAAAATTATTTGACAACAATGGAAAATAAAGTTATTGTCTCTGAAAAGCATATTTTAGGAGAGTCTAAAAAAAGTATCACTTATTTTAAGCAGATAAATCTTGATAAATTAGAAAATTCAAAAAAGATATTAAAATTACTAGAAAAAAATAATAAAAATATTTTACTTTTAGATATTGAACTGATTACTGGAAGAAAACATCAGATAAGAGCTCAACTTGCTCACGAAGGTCTTTTTATAGTGGGTGATAAGAAGTATGGTATAAAAGATGGAAGTAGCAGATTTTTTCTTTGCTGTTATTCACTTTCTTTTGACAACTATAATTTTTCGATTATAGACAAAGCATTTTTTTAAAAGTATTTTTATCAAAGAAAAATCTAATATAAATATAGTATCATATAGGGTATTGTAACACCTGTTATTTTAATTTAAAAATATAAAATTCTTGAGAGGTGAAGAAAATGGGTTTATTTTCAAGTAGAAAATCAAAAAATAAATATGTAACACTTACATCCAAATCAAAATTGACAGTTGATATTGTAGATGACAATAAGTGGAAAAAATGTAATCAATGTAATGAGATTATTTATAACGAGGATCTGAAAAATAATTTAAATGTATGTCCAAAATGTGGAAATTATTTTAGGCTTACAGCTTTTGAAAGAATTGAGCTTCTAATTGACGAGGAGACTTTTATGGAAAGAGATATGACACTTAATTCAAAAGATGTACTGAACTTTCCTGGATATGAGGAAAAATTAGAAACTTCACGTGAGAAAAGTCGTATGTTAGATGGTGTAATTAGTGGAGTCGGAAAAATAAATGGGATAGAAGTTAGTATTGCCGCAATGGAATTCAGTTTTATGGGTGGAAGCATGGGTTCAGTTGTTGGAGAAAAGATTACAAGGGCATTGGAACGAGGGCTTAAAAGAAAAATACCAGTTGTAGTAGTTTCAAGCTCTGGTGGTGCAAGAATGCAGGAAGGAATCTTGTCACTTATGCAAATGGCAAAGACTTCAGGGGCAGTAAAAAGATTGAATGAAGCAGGAATTCCATTTATTTCTGTGCCTGTTGATCCGACTACAGGTGGAGTGACAGCTTCTTTTGCGATGCTTGGAGATGTTATCATAACAGAGCCAAATGCTTTTATCGCTTTCGCAGGACCTAGAGTTATTGAGCAGACTGTAAATCAGAAATTGCCAAAAGGGTTTCAAAGGGCAGAATTTTTGCTAGAACACGGAATGATTGATATAATTTCAGAAAGAAAAGACTTAAAAACAACGATTTATAGAGTATTGGAAAAATTAGTGTAAACTTTAAAATTTTTCAAACGAAAGGATAAAAATATGAGTATAAAAGATGAAATTAAAGAATTGGAAGATAATATAGCCGAATTAAAAAGATTTTCAGCTGAAAGAAACATTGATTTTTCTGCTCAAATAACAGAACTTGAAAAAAACCTCGAAGATAAATATAGAGATTTTGAGGAAAATGAAATGGATGCCTGGAATAGAATTCAAATTTCAAGAAATCCTCAGAGACCATATACTTTGGATTATATAAAGGAATTGACGCAGGATTTTATAGAACTTCACGGTGATAGGCTTTCAAAGGATGATAATGCCATTGTAGGAGGGCTTGCAACAATTGATGGTTATAAAATAATGATAATAGGGCAGCAAAAAGGAAGAGACATTGAATCAAATATTTTTAGAAATTTTGGTATGGCGAGTCCTGAAGGGTATAGAAAGGCTCTTAGATTAATGAGAATGGCAGAACGTTTTAAATTACCAATTCTGACATTAATTGATACAGCTGGAGCGTATCCTGGAATAGAAGCCGAAGAAAAAGGGCAAGGAGAGGCTATTGCTAAAAATTTAGCAGAAATGTTTGGATTCCGTGTACCAATTGTGTCTGTTGTTATTGGAGAAGGAGGAAGTGGAGGAGCATTAGGAATTGGTGTGGCAGACTCAATTTTAATGTTTGAAAATAGTGTATATTCTGTTATTTCTCCGGAGGGATGCGCCTCAATTCTTTTTAATGATTCAACGAAAGCTGCAGAAGCTGCAAAAAGTTTAAAAATGGATGCGATTAGTCTAAAAAGTCTCGGGGTAATAGATGAAATTATAAAAGAACCTTTAGGAGGAGCTCATAGAAATTTTAAAGAAACAGCGCAAAATTTAAAAGAAATGGTTGTGAAGGAATTTAAACGGATTGATAAATTTTCACTAAGAGAGTTGCTTAAAAGAAGATATGATAAATATAGAAAAATTGGGGAATTTTTTGAGGAATAAAAACTGCTTAAAATGCATAAATTGATTAAGAATAATTTGATATTTAACTTAGGAGGTCTAATGAAAATAAAGGATATGTTTGAACAGAAAGAGCATCTAATTTCCTTTGAAATTTTTCCACCAAACAAAAATTTTTCTGAAGAAAAATTAAAAAATGTTACAGCTGAACTTGTAGAATATAAACCAGATTTTATAAGCGTTACGTATGGTGCTGGTGGGAAAACTAAAGGTGGAACTATTGAAATGGCATCATATATAAAAAATAATCTAAAAACTGAGGTTCTGGCTCATTTAACTTGCGTAGGAAGTAAAAAAAGTGAAATTAATGATTACCTCCAGGAAGCAAAAAATCATAATGTAAAAAATATATTAGCTTTACGTGGAGATGTACCAGTTGGGGAAACAGAAGAGATTTATAACAAAGGAGATTATAAGTATGCTTCTGAATTAATTAGGGATTTGAGAAAAAATAGAGAATTTCATGATTTTTCAATTGGGGGAGCATTTTATCCTGAAACACATTATGAAAATAATGATTTAGTGGACTTGTTCCATTTAAAAAATAAAGTTGAGGCTGGAACAGATTTTTTGACTTCCCAAATGTTCTTTGATAACAATATTTTTATAAAATTTAAGGAACAAGCTGAAAAGCTGGATATAAAAGTTCCTTTAGTTGCTGGGATTATGCCAGTTACAAATGCAAAACAGATAAAAAGGATTATAGAGTTGTCAAAATGTTCTGTTCCTAAAAAATTGGATAAACTATTAGAAAAATATGGAGATAATCTAGAGTCAATGAAAAAAGCTGGAATAATGTATGCGAGCGAACAGATTATAGAATTGCTAGCTTACGGAATTAAAGGAATTCATATTTATACAATGAACAAGCCTGAAATTGCAAGAGAAATTATGAAAAATATTGAATTTGCAAGATAAATTTTAAAATATATAAAATAGGAGGTAGCAATATGTCTATTAAAAAAGTTTTAACAATCGCAGGTTCGGATACGAGTGGAGGAGCTGGAATACAAGCAGATTTGAAGACATTTCAGGAAAGAGGCGTTTATGGAATGAATGCTCTTACGGTTATTGTTACAATGGATCCTAGAAATAGCTGGGCTCACAAAGTTTTTCCAATTGAATTGGATGTTATAAAAGAGCAAGTTGATACTGTTGTAAACGGAATTGGAGTAGATGCATTAAAGACAGGGATGCTTCCGACAGTAGAAATCATAGAGTATGTAGGCTCTATTTTGAAGAATCTGAAAAATCCTATTGTGATAGATCCTGTCATGGTATGTAAAGTCAGCAGCGGCTCTACTGAAAATCTTTTCCCAGAAAATGTAATTGCCATGAAAAATCATTTATTGCCTTATGCAACTGTTGTTACTCCAAACTTATTTGAAGCCGCGCAGTTAGCTGGAATGGAAAAAATTGACACGCTTGAGGAAGCAAAGGAAGCGGCTAAAAAAATATGTGACTTAGGTGCAAAAAATGTTGTTATAAAAGGAAGAAAATTTTTTGCTGGAGAAAAATCAATTGATTTCTTATACGATGGAAAAGATTTTGAATTCTTTGAATCTGAAAAAATTGACACAGAATGGAATCATGGTGCAGGATGTACTTTTTCCGCCTCAATCACAGCAGAACTAGCAAAAGGTTCGACAGTAAGCGAAGCAGTTGCGACTACAAAAAAATTAATTACAGAAGGACTGAAACAATCCTTTAAATTGAATGATTATACAGGACCTTTGAATCATAAGGCATTTGCTACAAAATAAAAATCTATTAAAAATATTCTCTGTATGTTAATTATTTAGAGAATATTTTTTTCATAATTGATTTTATTACAAATTTTTGATAGAATATAAAGTGTAATTTAATTTGTAAAACAAATAAATTTATATATAAAATATTTTGGAGGTAAAATTAACATGAGTTTGTTAGAATTGAAAAATGTAAAATCTGAAGTAGAAGGGAAAGAGATTCTAAAAGGATTGAACTTGACTATAAACAAAGGAGAAGTTCATGTAATTATGGGGCCTAATGGAGCTGGAAAATCTACGCTTGCAAGTATTCTTGTGGGACATCCAAAACATGAGCTTGTTGATGGGGAAATTATTTTGGATGGAGAAAATATTAATGAAGATGCTGTCGACGAAAGGGCTAAAAAGGGGATTTTCTTATCATTTCAATATCCTGAAGAAATACCAGGGCTTACTGTAGAAGACTTTTTGAGAACGGCAAAAGAGGCTGTTACTGGGGAAAAGCAATATTTAATGCAATTTCATAATGAATTAGTGGAAAAAATGGAAAAACTTCACATTAATCCCGAATACGCAGATAGACATTTAAATGTCGGATTTTCTGGTGGAGAAAAGAAAAAAAATGAAATTTTACAAATGGCAGTTTTAGAGCCAAAATTGGCTATTCTGGATGAAACTGATTCTGGACTTGATATTGACGCTACAAAAGTTGTATTTGAAGGTGTTCAAAAATTAAAGACTAAAGATACAGCTTTACTTATAATTACACACTATGATAAAGTGCTGGATTATTTAAAGCCTGATTTTGTTCATATTTTGATGAATGGAAAAATTGTTAAGACAGGTGGGCAAGAATTAGTTGAAAGCATTGAAAAAGATGGTTATGCTAAAATGAAGGAAGAATTAGGATTATAATTAATACAGAATAGAAAGTGTGGGAATAATGGAAAATAGAAAAAAAACATATGTTGCAGATATTGAACGTGGTGTCTATGATATAAAAGACGAAGGACATTATAAATATAAGGCTGAAAAGGGACTTACTCCTGAAATTATCAAAAAAATTTCAGAAAGAAAAAATGAGCCTGAATGGATGAGAGAATTTAGATTAAAGGCATTAGAAGTTTACAATTCAAAACCTATGACTGACTGGGGTCCAGATTTATCAGATCTTGATGTAAATGATATTGTGCATTATTTAGAACCTGATTCGGCACCTATGAATGAAAACTGGGATGATGTACCAAGCTATATAAGAGATACATTTGACAGACTTGGAATTCCTGAGGCTGAAAAGCAGTCACTTGCAGGAGTAGGGGCACAATATGATTCAGAAGTAGTTTATCACAGCATTCATAAAGAATTGAAAGAACAAGGTGTAATTTATACAGATATTGAAACTGCAATGGTAGAATATGAAGATATGCTAAAGGAATATTTTATGACATTAATTACAGTTAATGATCACAAATTTGCGGCATTACATGGAGCAGTATGGTCTGGAGGATCATTTATCTACGTTCCAAAAGGAGTAAAGGTAAATATGCCTTTACAATCATACTTTAGATTGAATGCACCTGAAGCAGGGCAATTTGAGCATACGCTTATTATTGTAGATGAAGGAGCTGATTTGCACTATATCGAGGGATGTTCTGCTCCAAAATATCAAAAAAATGCATTGCATGCAGGAGCGGTTGAATTATTTGTAAGAAAAGGGGCAAGATTAAGATATTCAACAATTGAAAACTGGTCAAGAAATATGTACAATCTTAATACAAAAAGAGCAATAGTGGAAGATGATGGAGTAGTTGAGTGGATTTCTGGATCATTTGGATCAAGAGTTTCGATGCTTTACCCAATGAGTATTCTAAAAGGTGATCGTTCAAGATGTGAATTTACAGGAGTTACATTTGCAGCAGCTGGACAATATTTGGATACAGGATGTAAAATTATTCATCAAGGAAAACAGACAAGTTCGACAGTTCATTCAAAATCAATTTCTAAAAATGGAGGAACAGCATTTTATAGAGGGCTTTTAAAAGTATTGCCAGAAGCAACTGGAGCAAGATCAACTGTAGAATGTGAATCATTAATGCTGGATAACGAATCAACATCAGACACTATACCAATAATTGATATAAATAATGATAGTGTTGATATTGGACATGAAGCAAAAATCGGAAGAATAAGCGACGAAGCAATATTTTATCTTATGTCAAGAGGTATAAGCGAAGATGAAGCAAAAGCTATGATTGTAAGAGGATTTGTTGAGCCAATTTCTAAGGAGCTTCCGCTTGAATATGCTGTAGAGCTTAATAAATTGATAGAACTGGAGCTGGAAGGAACAATCGGATAAACAGGCAAAACTCAAATTGCTGAAAAAATGGAAGGAGCAAAAATGTTAGAAAAATCAAGCATACAAAATCTTGAAAATAGTGAATACAGACTGAAAAAGTTTGAACAATATAAAAAGCTTGAAAAAGTTAATTGGACAAGAGTAGGCTATCAATACGAAGAGCCTGAAACATTTAAGAAATTTAATAATCTAGAAATAAAGCATGGAAATCAAGAAGGAGTTGCTATAAAAAATATTAGTGACTCGATAGATGAGCTGGAAAGATTAAAAAATGATAATGAATATGGACTAGGAGACTTTTTTAAGACACAGAATCTTGCTTTTTGCAATGAAGGGAAGTACCTAAAAATTGCTGAAAGAAAAAAAATTGAAAAGCCAATTTACTTAAATTATCGTGCAAATAAAGAAAATAATTTTCTAGTTGACTACAATGTTATTGAAGTGGAAGATTTTGCAAAAGTTACGGTAATTATTACTTATGATTCAGAAGACGACACACCAGTTTATCACAATGGAATTATAAAAGTGTTCACTGGGAAAAATGCAGAAGTAAAAATTATAAAAATACAAACTTTAAATACAAAAAGTTCTAATTTTGAGTCATCAAAAATTGAAACTTTAGGTCAAGGAAAAACTCAATATTACAGCGTTGAACTAGGTGGAAAGATTAATGCGATAAGCCATAAATCTTATCTTGAGGAAGATTCATCAGAAGTTTATGTATGGCCTGCATACCTTGCTGATGAGGATAGAAAGCTGGACTTGGAATATTCTGTAGTTTTCCGTGGACGTAGAACGATTGGGGAACTTCAAGGAAGAGGGGCTGTAAAAGATGAAGCTAAAAAAGTATTTCGTGGAAACCTTTACTTTAAGCAAGGTTCGAGTAAGTCTGAAGGGCGTGAAGGAGAATTTGCTATCTTATTAAATGATAAAATAAAGGCTGACTCTATTCCAACGCTATTTTGTAGTGAAGATGATGTTATCGGAGAACACGCTGCTTCTGTCGGAAAAGTTGATGAATCAAAATTATTTTATCTAATGAGCCGTGGTCTTTCTGAAGGAAGAGCAAAAAAATTAATAGTAGAATCTTCATTCCGTCCAATAATGGATAACATTGATGACGAAAAGTTAAGAGAGAAATTATTTGAAGAACTGGAAAGAAGAATCTAAAAGAATAAAATATGAATTTGAAAAAGTACCCACAAAGTGATATAATTTTTATTGCTTGTGGGTAAAATTATATAGGGAGTGAAAAAATGGACTATAGAAAAGAATTTCCAATATTTAAGAATAGAAATAATCACTATCTTGATACAGCGGCAACTTCACAAAAGCCTAAAAGAGTGCTGGATAAAATTATGGAATACTATGAAAAATATAATGGTAATCCAGGGCGTGGTTCGCATACTTTATCAATGGAAGCCTCAAACTTGATGGCAAATGCACGAAATACTGTACAGAAGTTTATTAATGCAAAATATCCTGAAGAAGTTATTTTTACAAAAAGTACGACAGAATCAATCAATTTAATCGCCTATTCTTACGGAATGGAATTTATAAACGAAAATGATGAAATAATTCTAGGAATTTCAAATCATCATGCAAACATTGTCCCTTGGCAGTTTGTAGCTAAAAAGAAAAATGCTAAGATAAGGTTTGTGTACCTTACTGAAAACGGACAATTTGATATTGAAGATTTTAAAAATAAATTGTCAGATAAAACAAAACTTGTAGCTGTTTCTGCTGTGGTAAATGTTACAGGAGTTATTCAGCCAATAAAGGAAATTATTGAAATTGCACGAAATAAAAATAAAAATATACGCATTCTTGTGGATGCTGCACAGTCGATGCTGCATTTTAAACACGATGTTCAAAAATTGGATGCAGATTTTCTTGTATTTTCAGGACATAAATTATTTACACCAATGGGAATTGGAGTTATGTACGGAAAAAAGGATATTCTTGATAAAATGCCACCTTTCTTATACGGCGGAGATATGATTGAATTTGTAACAGAACAGGAATCAACGTTTGCACCACTTCCAAATAAATTTGAAGGCGGGACTCAGAATGTGGAAGGAGCAGTAACTCTGGAAGAAGCAATTAATTTTATCGAAGAAATAAGTTATGAGAAAATTAATGAAATTGAAAATTCTCTTACGAAAATTGCTTTAGAAAAATTGAAAAAGCTAGATTTTGTAGAAACATATTTTACAAAAGATGTTCAGCGTGCTGGAATTATTGCTTTTAATGTAAAAAATGTGCATTCTCATGATGTGGCATTTATACTTGACTCGTATAATGTGGCAGTCCGTTCAGGGCATCATTGTGCACAGCCTTTAATGAAGTATTTAGGAGTGCCTTCGTGTTGCCGTGCAAGTTTTAGCATTTACAACAATGAAGAGGATGTTGATAAACTGATAGAAGGGCTTTTAAAAGTGAAGGAAGTTTTTGAATTATAGGAAAAATAAATAAAAGAAAAAAATTTGAAAAGGAGGTTTAATATGAATTTAGAAAAAATATATCAGCAGACAATACTCGAATATAGCAGACGTAAGGAACTAAATCGTGAAATTGAAAATCCGACATTTGCAGAACGTGGACATAATCCAAACTGTGGAGATGACTTGACGCTTGAAATAAAAACTGATGAAAACGGAGTAATAACAGATGCTGCTTTTATTGGAAGCGGATGTGCCATTTCAACGGCTTCTATGGCTATGCTGATTGACTTGGTAAAAGGGAAGACAATGGAAGAAGCAAAGGAAAAAGTAAATTTGTTTTTCAAAATGATGAAGCAGGAAGAAAAATTGACAAGAGAAGAAAGTAAAAAATTAGGAGATGCTGTTCTTATGGAATATGTGGCTCAAATGCCTGCAAGAGTAAAATGTGCGACACTTAGCTGGCATTCATTAAAAGTAATTGTGGATAAGAGTGAAAAGTAGAATAATAATATAAAAAAGCTGTATCATGATATTTATGAAACAGCTAATTTTTTTGTTAAATATTCCAGTTCTTGTTAAAATCAATTTCAAAGTTTCCAGATTCACTTATTTTATTTGAAGCATTTATGATAAATTCTTCTGAAATATTGTATCCAAAGTCAAAATGGGGATTGAATACATTTTTGGAGAAGTTTTTTACGCTGTCTTTATAATGAAAATCCAAAAGTTTCCAAAAATCAAGGCTCGATATTTCAAGATTTCCAGTGATACTGTATTTTCCAGAAGATACAAACTGGTCTGAATTATGATTGTAGCTTTCTGTTTGGATATTTTTTATAATTTGTTCGGATGTAGAATTTTTTGAATCAATAGATTCGGATTTTATGTATGAATTATCTAATATTGATGTTTCAGTTAAATCATTTCTTGTATTTGAAAGATTTTCAAGTTTAGGATTGTTTATTGATAATATTAAATTTTCAAAATTTTGTGGTAAATTTTCGTAAGGAACATTTGGAACATCGGTTGTAATCATTAAAAATCCTGCATTTCGTTCTTTTGACAATTTCAGTAGAGTTTCGTACTGTTCTGGTTTTGCAGAGTGAACAACATGGACAATACGGCTTGCATTTTCAGGATTATTTTCAAAATTGTAAGTTCTTGGAGTCCAATGATTGATGTAGTTATTTGCAGATACTTCACTTGTTAGCCATAAATCAGAGTATTTAGACATCTCATCTGTTACTGTTCCTCCAGGATTTGCAACTATGATTGAGTCGGGATACTTATTTTTTATATAATTATATATTTGTGCCATATAATCGATTTCCAATGGATTTGTACCTGATGAAACTTCATCAAGGAAAATTCCAGAAATATTATCAGAGCCATAAAAATGTATATATTTGTCAATTTCAAAACATACTTTTTTGATACTTTTAGTATATTCATTTGTAGTTACATATCCAAGATTTTTAATTCCAAGCTCCTTGTTTTTTTTAATTTGAACAACATAGTCATAATCAGCCTTGTCAGAAGGACCATTTGCAGGATTGATAATTACATAAGGAATCGTTGCTTCATTTTCTGCAAAGTCATTATCTATAATGTGATTATTTTTTTTATCATCATCCTTGTTGCTTTTATGAAAACCATCTGTATAGCCAAAATCCACTTTAAATTCGTTTTCATTTTTTAAATTATTTTTTATAATATCATAAATTTCATCTGTATTTTCCCAAAGAGAATCGGTATTATTCTCAAAATTTTCCTTCATTACTATCTCCTTTCATTATAAAATTCTCCTTTTAACCAATAGAAATTTGGGAAATTTAGTTATTAATTTTAAAGAATATTACCATATATATTAGCATTTTTTTTTTATAATTACAAGGAAAATTTTTTCTAGAAATATAACAAGTGTAATTTAAATAATTAAATCATAAAATTAACTTGATTTTTTCTAATTTCAAGTTAAAATTTAATATAGGATAGAATTTGTTAAAAATAGAAATGTATAGGGAGGAAATGCTATGAGAATATATGACAGCAATAACATTAGAAACATTGGTATTTTAGGACATAGTGGTTCTGGAAAAAGTAATATGGTGGAAGGTCTTGAATTTACAGCAGGACTTGCCAGCCGTATTACAGGTAATGAAAATGATACTAAAATTACAAGTTCTCTCAGCCTTCATGCCATAGAATATCAGGGGACAAAATATAATTTTGTAGATATTCCAGGCTATAGTGATTTTTTTGGAGAAGTTGAATCTGGACTTGCGGCAGTTGACGGAGCTATTATTATTGTTGACGGGACTACTGATTTAACAGTTGGGACAGAAACGGCTCTTGAGCTTACAGACAGTAGAAATATTCCACGATTTATTTTTGTAAATAAAATTGACAATGAAAAAGCTGATTATGAAAAGATTCTTTCACAGTTGAGAGAAAAATACGGTAAAAGAATCGCTCCATTTCATGTACCTTGGGGACGAGGAGACGAATTTCGTGGGCATATTAATGTAATTGATATGTTTGCAAGGGAATTTGATAAAAACAAAAATGAATGTGCAACTGTGAAAATGCCCGCTGATATGGATGATGAAATAAATTCAATTCGTGAAATGCTTTTGGAAGCGGTAGCCGAAACAGATGAAGAATTAATGGATAAATATTTTAATGGGATTGAATTTACAACAGCTGAAATTCATCGTGGACTTAGACAGGGAGTGCTTGACTGTTCTGTAATTCCTGTTATTTGCGGTGCGACTCTAAAAAATATTGGACTTCACACAACTTTTGACATGGTAAAGGATTTCTTGCCATCACCTAATGACAATAAAAAAATTGAGCCTGAAAAAAATACATTTACATGCCAAATTTTTAAAACTACAATTGATTCTTTCTTAGGAAAGGTTTCATACGCAAAAGTTTATTCTGGTGAAGTTAAGCAAGATAGCGAAGTTTTTAATATAAATAGAAAATCAAAAGAAAGAATTGGAAAAATTTACACATTCGTTATGAATAAAATGGAAGAAGTTCAAAAGGGAATCGCTGGAGACATTGTTGTATTTTCAAAATTTAACAGTACAAAAACTTCTGATACATTGTCAACTAATGAAAAAGAAACTGCCATAAAGGAAATAACTTTTCCAAAACCACAATTATTCGTGGCAATAGAGCCTTTAAACAAAAATGATGATGAAAAAATGTCTTCTGGACTTAATCGTCTAATGGAAGAAGATCCATCTTTCACTTGGCATAGAAACCTTGAAACAGGGCAGACAGTGCTAGGAGTACAAGGAGAACTTCATTCTGCGACAGTTATTGAAAAATTAAAAGCAAAATTCGGAATAACAATAAAAACTGTAGAATTAAAAGTTCCGTACAGGGAAACAATTAAAGGTACTTCTGATGTTCAGGGAAAACATAAGAAACAGTCTGGGGGACATGGACAATATGGAGATGTATTAATTAAATTTTCATATGTCGACGATGAAGATTTTGTCTTTGAAGAAACAATTACAGGAGGAAGCGTTCCAAAATCATATATTCCAGCGGTAGAAAAAGGATTAAGGGAATCTCTTAAGGAAGGGGTGCTGGCAAGTTATCCTGTAACTAACATAAAAGCAGTTTTATACGACGGATCATATCACGATGTTGATTCTTCTGAACTGGCCTTCAAAATTGCAGCAAACTTGGCCTTCAAGAAAGGAATGCTTGAGGCAAAACCTATATTGCTCGAACCAATTATGGAGCTTACAATCATTGTTCCAGAAGAATACATTGGAGATATAATAGGAGATATTAACAAAAAACGTGGAAAAGTAATGGGAATGGAGGCTCACAAAGGAACAAAACAAAAAATTACTGCTGAAGCTCCAATGTCAGAAACATTCAAATACGCTAATGAATTAAAAGCTATCACACAAGGACGCGGATATTTTGAAATGAAACTTGTAAGATATGAAGAATTAATGGGAGATTTGGCACAAAAAGTAATTGAAAGCAGAAAAAATAGAAACTAACTAAAGTTTTTCAGAAAAAGAGAGAAATTAAACAATATATTTTTCTCTTTTTTTGAATATCAAACTACTAAATTATCAATACGAAAAGGAGAAAAAATGGGATTAATTTTTGTTACTGGTGGAGCAAAAAGCGGGAAAAGCAAGTTCGCAGAAGAAATGCTGCTAAAATTAAATAATGGAAAACAGGAAAATATATATTTAGCGACTTCAATTGCCTTTGATGAGGAAATGAAGGAAAAGGTTAGACTACACAAAGAAAGACGTGAAAACAATTGGATTACCGCCGAAACTTACAAAAATTTTGAAATTTCATTAAATGATTTTTTTAAAAATAATAATGAAATACAGCACAACATGCTTGTAGACTGCCTTACAAATATGATTACTAATATAATTTTTGAAGAAAGAGATATTGACTGGGATAATTTTGATAAAAATTTATATGTTCAAATTGTGGAAAAATTAAATAAAAATGTGGAAAATTCGGTAAATGAACTTCTTAAAGTCAGTCAAAATTTTGAAAATGTAATAATTGTATCAAATGAACTGGGAATGGGGCTTGTTCCAAATTATCCTCTTGGAAGATATTTTCGTGAAATTGCTGGAAAAATGAATCAGATTGTTGCAGAAAAGGCAGATGAGGTATATTTTGTAGTTTCTGGAATTCCAATGAAAATAAAATAATTTAATAATAGACGGGATTTTATAAAGGAGAATTTCCATATGAAAAAAACAAAAACAGATTTACAAATAAAAAAAGATAAAATTAGAAAAGAAATTCTGGCAAAAAGGAATATTCTTTCTGATAAAGATATTAATAAAAAAAGTGATTTAATTATAAAAAATTTGACTTCATATATTGAGAATGTTCAAAATATAATGATTTTTATGGATATGAAAACTGAAGTCAAAATCACAAAGTTACTAGAACTTCATCCAAAAAAAAATTTTTTTATTTCTAAAATTACAAATAGCAAAAATAGAGAAATGAAAATCAATAAATATAATAAAAATGAACTTATTTTACACAAATTTGGATATTATGAATCTTCTTCCAACGACTTTTATGATGAAGAAATATTGGATGTTGTCATCGTTCCTGCTCTTGCCTTTGATTCTAAGAAAAATCGGATTGGGTTTGGTGGAGGATATTATGACACTTTTTTGGAAAAAGTCAGAAAGAAAAATAATAAAGCTCTATTTATTGGAGTTTGTTATGATTTTCAGATAATTGATGAAGTGCCTGTGGAGGAACATGATATAATTTTAGATTGTGTTGTAAGTGAGAAAAAAGTGCTGAAATAGCTAATAAAAATAGTTATAGAATCCTAAATCGCGATTTGAAACTTTATTTACATAAAAAAATAAAATTTTTGGATAAATATGTGAAAAATTTATCAGAAAATTTGAAAAAATAAGAAAAAATACCAAAAATTTCAAAATTTTGACAATAATTTTTTTTTGTGCTAGAATTTTATCATATTAAGAAAATCGTTATAAACTAAGGAGGAAACGAGTATGAAGATGGAAAAAGTTCTTAAAATATCATTGACGATATTTTTATTAATTCTAGCTGTTGCTTGTGGAAAGAATGAAGGCAGGACTTCAGATGGAAAGAAAAAGTACATTATTGCAGTAGATCTGATTTATCCACCATTTTCCTACAAGGAAAATAATCAGAATATAGGAATTGATGTAGAACTGATAAAAGCGATTGCAAAAGAAGAAGGATTTGAAGTAGAAATCAAGCCAATGGATTTTGGTGGAATTATTCCAGCTATACAGTCAGGACAGCTTGATGGAGCGATTGCAGGTGCTAACATTACAGAAGATAGAAAAAAGGTGGTAGATTTTTCAGAGCCATATTATGATGCTGGATTAGTTGCGGTTGTAAATAAAAATAATACAGCTATTAAGACAGCGAAAGATCTGGAAGGAAAGAGACTTGTTGTAAAAAATGGTACAGCTGGGGCAAGATACGCTGAAGAAAATTTAAAGGGAAAAGCTCAAGTAAGAGTATATGAAGATACAACATCAATGCTAAAGGCAGTAGAAAACAATCAAGCAGACGCTGCATTTGAAGATTATCCAGTAATTGCCTATACCTTAAAAATCACTCCAGATGCAAAATTAAAAATAGGAACAGAAAAATTAACAAATGATAAAAATGGTTTTATGGTTAAGAAAGGGACAAACAAAGAATTACTAGGAAAGTTCAACAAAGGATTGAAGGCGTTAAAAGAAAATGGAGAGTATCAGAAAATAATTAATAAATACACAAAATAAAATTTAAAATTTGGAGGAAGATTGTTATGAAATCTAAAATATTAAAAATAATTATATTAATGACGGTATTAATGTTAGTAATTGCCTGTGGAAATAAATCAGCAAATGGCAAGAAAAAATATACAATAGGAATAGATACAAGCTTTCCGCCATTTGAATATAAAAAAGATGGCAAATATACTGGAATTGATATAGAATTAGTAGAAGCAATTGGAAAATTAGAAGGATTTGAAGTGGAATTTAAGCCAATGGATTTTGGAGGTTTAATTCCAGCGTTGCAGTCAGGACAGCTTGACGGAGTAATTGCAGGAGCAAGCATTACTGAAGAAAGAAAGAAAAGTGTAGATTTTTCTGATCCATATTATGAATCAGGACTTGTTGCATTAGTTAATAAAAGTAATAGTGGGATTAAAACTGTAAAGGATCTAGAAGGGAAAAAATTAGCTGTAAAAAATGGTACAGCTGGAGCAAAATATGCTGAAGATAATTTAAAAGGAAAAGCAAATATAAGAGTATTTGAAGATTCAGCTTCTACATTAAAGGCAGTTGAAAATAATCAGGCAGATGCCGCATTTGAGGATTATCCAGTAATTGCCTATACAATAAAAGTAAATCCAAATTTAAATGTCAAAATAGGAACAGAAAAATTGACGAGCAATGAATATGGATTTATGGTTAAAAAAGGTGAAAATAAGGAACTATTAGAAAAATTTAATAAAGGATTGAAAACATTAAAGGAAAATGGAGAATATCAAAAAATAGTGGATAAATATACAAAATAATAAAGGAAAAAAGCAATGAAGCTCTTTTACAATGTTAAATATAAAGTTTTGGAGCTAATTTGCTTTTTTAAATTAGAAACTTGGATTTTAGAAAGGAAAAAATATGTTTGACTATTTAAAGACGTATATTGAAATATTAATGGAATACAAAATTGAATTTCTAATTGGGCTGGGGACAACACTTCTAATTGCAGTAATATCGTTGTTTTTTGCTGTATTAATTGGTGTTAGTGTGGGATATATAAATTTTGTACCTACGAAAAAGAAGAATTTTACTTTTTATTTGATTAAGACTTTACAATGGATTGGAAAGGAATATATTGACTTGATAAGGGGGACGCCGCTTCTAGTACAAGCGATATTCTTTTATTTCGGAGTTGTACCAATTATAAATAAAGGGATTCTGGGTGGACAGCAAATGTCTCCTGAAATTGCTGGAATTATCATAATAAGTTTGAATGCTGGTGCATTTTTGGCTGAAATCTTCAGAGGAGGAATACAGGCAATTGATGCAGGACAGATGGAGGCTGCTAGAAGTTTGGGACTATCCTTTGGAAAAGCAATGAGAAAAGTTATTTTGCCGCAGGCAATAAAAAATATGATACCTGCGATTCTGAATCAGTTCATTACATCGCTAAAAGATACCTCATTATTAATGGTTATAGGAGTTGCTGATTTGATGGGAAAAGGACAGATTGCATTTAAAACAAATTATAAGACATTTGAAACAATGCTAATTATTGCATTGATTTATTATCTTGTAATCAAGATTTTGTCAACTTTATTTAAGAAAATAGAAGGGAAGCTAAAAGTATGATAAAAATAAAAAACTTAAAAAAACAATTTGGAAATAATGTTGTCTTGAAAGATATAAGTGTAAATATAGAAAAAGGAGAAGTTGTAAGTGTAATTGGGCCTTCTGGGTCAGGAAAAAGTACATTTTTAAGATGTATAAATGGACTTGAGGAATTTGATGGAGGGCATATCTTTGTGGATAATGAGGATATGGCTGATAAAAATTTGAATATTGACAAATTAAGGGAAAAAATAGGAATGGTGTTTCAGTCATTTAATTTGTTTCCACATTTAACAGTATTGGAAAATATTATTTTAGCTCCAGTCACACTAAAAAAAATGAATAAGGAAGAAGCAAAAATTAAGGCAAAAGAACTGCTAAGAAAAGTAGGTTTGGAAGAAAAGGCAGATTTTTATCCTTCAAGCCTATCTGGAGGACAAAAACAAAGAGTTGCAATAGCAAGAGCTTTAGCAATGAATCCAGAAGCAATATTGTTTGACGAGCCAACTTCTGCTCTAGATCCTGAAATGGTGGGAGAAGTGCTACAGGTAATGAAATCACTCGCAAAAGATGGAATGACAATGATAGTCGTAACACATGAAATGGGATTTGCAAGGGAAGTGTGCGACAGAGTAATTTTTATGGCTGATGGAGAAATCGTAGAGCAAGGAAGTCCAAAAGACGTATTTTTAAATCCACAACATGAAAGAACTCAAAATTTTTTGAAAGTATTATAGATATTTAGAAAGTAAAATAACTATATTCAGAAAAAATTTTTTACCGAAATCTATATAAATTAAAATATTATAAATAAAAAATTTATAGTTTTTTTATTTATTTAAAATTTTAAAAAAACACAGTTATTTTTTCTAGGAAAATTTTGGTTCTCAAAGAAATAATATTGTTAGATAAATTAATTTTTGATTAAATAAAATAACATAGAAAATGTTATTTATCGAAAAAACTTGACATATTTTTATTAATAAGGTATACTAAGATAGTTTCAATAGTCTTTTAAAATGAAGCGGATAAAAATTTTATTAAATATGAAAAGGAAAATCTTGAGGAATAATAAGTTTTTTTTAATTGAGCTATTGTATCCGTTAAGTTTTAAGAAAATTGGACAATGGAATGGAATTTTCAGAAAAATATGAAAATATTCTACAAAGGAATAAAAAAATGACATAGAATTCATCTCGTCTCTAAAAATTGAATTTAAATAATTTCATTATAAGAATCATGAAAAATCAGGTCTAATATATAACATAATATTCAATAAGTTTTTTGTATTATGTTATTTTTCATTAAACCGAAAATCTGATTTTTTAAGTTATTCTCCAAGGGATTTATTTTTAGAAAATTTTAAGTTGATAAGTTGAAATGTTGTCAAGTTAGTTTTAAATTATTTTGAGGACTTATTAGAATATTAAAATAGATATGGATATTGCTTTTTTATAAAAATTCAATTAATCTATTTCTATAAAATATTTTATGTTCAAAAATGGTATATTTTTGGTGTTAAATGAGCAGGGTAGAATCTATCCGAAGAGCCTGGTTAAATATGTATTTACATAGTTCCCAGGAAACTTATGGCATTGCCATGGATTTATCACTTGTTGAAATCACTATCAATCACTTATTTAAGAAATTTTAACAATAAATTAACTGTTACATCAAAAAATCACTTGTAATATCTGGTAAGAACCTCCTAATACTTTTATCAAATATATTCCTTACAAAAATGTTTTTGTATTATCTGATTTCATAATTGTTCAGTTTTTAGAATTTTTCGTTATAATTTTCTGATTAACAAGACTAATATCTCCTGTAACTTTTAGGAGTGTATGAAACTTAAACATTGATTAATAGTCCTTATGACTATTTCAACTTTAAAGGAGGAAAATATGAGTAATAATTTACGACAGATTGCTAAAGATCTGCGATCGTTTGTAAAAAGATGTAAGGATGTACATTATTCTGATAGTTTACTGATTACATTCCTTGTAACAGGAATGTTAACAATAGCACCTAAGACTCTTAGAGCAGATGTTGTTCAGGAACAACAGGAAGTGTCATCACAAGCGTATGAATCCATAATGGATCTCAGACAGTCCTTCCTGCGTGCAAGACAGGAAAATGAAAAATCTCTTAAAGGGGCTGAAAGAGAACTTGTAATGCTTATGGAACAAGGAGAACATGTTATAAAAAGTCCTTGGGCTTCCTTCCAGTATGCAACAGGATTTACTAATAACGACTGGAGAACTTCTTACAGAGGTCGTGGAGGAAAATATTTAGAATACTTTAGAAGAAACAACGACTTGACTAAATATGTGTTTGATGCAAAGAAAAATGCTTATGGAGCAACTAGATTAAACTTACCAAGAAATCAGGAGCCAAATTCGTTGGCAATCAATCCTGCAAATATACATGAGCCATATAGACCTTATGAAATAGATAGACTTGATTCTCTATCATTGCCTACTGCGCCTGAATATACATATGCAGTAGAATCACCAGTAGGGACAAATGTGAGCTTAACACCAAGTAATAACTTTATACATGCACCTAGAGCTATTAGTACGACAGTTGATAGAGCAACGTTTTCTTTAGATAATAATAATACTGGAAATGGTACAGGTCATAAAAGCTGGACGTATTTGTCAAATACTTCTAATACAGTAGAAAATGCAGGGTTAGCTTCTAATAGTAGTGTAGGTACAGCTAATGATAGTTCTGCAAGTACTGCTGCAGGTGTAAATCCTAGTGTTTCCGCTACAATGCCAACAGAAGCAACTTTCTTAACAGCAAATTCTGCAGGTACACCACAATCAGAAGTTTATAATTTACGTAGATGGGCAAGATATACAAATCCAATGAAATTTTCAACTATAACTCAATTAACAGGTGGTACATTTTATTTAGGAAACGCTGATTCTGAAGGTAAAACAGTATCTGGATGGTTCTATAATGGTGCTGGAGGAAAAGCTAAAATCAGATATGATAATGTCTCTACAAATGTTTCTTCAGATACTTGGGGAGAAGATGATGATAGTGGAGGTTCAGGTAATACTGTAACTGTAACTGCGTCTTCTTCTGTAAGTGATATTGAAAAAATGTTGACTACAAGATATATAGCACAAAGTCCTCAAACTCCTTGGGCAGTTGCACTTGCTAGAGTACAAGCTCAAGCTAATATAACACACCATCCTGCAATCCCAATACCACCCTCACCAGCTTATTACAGTTGGAATAGTGTTGATGGAATAGTAGGTGGTAACAGTTATATGTTAAACGATTCCTATACTTACTATACTGCTAACCACACAGGTGTTAATGCAGCAGTTCATGCAACTAGTACTATGAGTAATTTTGATAATAATACATTCCATATAGGAGGTACTACTGCACGTATAGGTCTTGCTGTAGGTGGAGGTACTAATTCTAATACTGTAACAGCTAATGGAAATAAATTTGAGATTGAAACTAAAACAGGACATAATGCTGTAGCTGTATTTAGAACAACTACTACTGTAGGAACTTATAATGATACATCAAGTAAGTATATACTTGAATCAAAGGCAAGTGGAAGTAATGGAATATATAATGAAGGTGGATATGTAAATCTTACAACTCCTACTTTTAACATAGCAAGTGCAGGTTCAAATGGTATCTTAAATAAAGCTGGAGCTGGTACTGATGGAGTATTGACTACTGACGGAGGAAGTTTTTATGTTTCTGGAGCGGGTTCTAATATTATAACAAACTTGGCTACGGCAACTACTAAAGATGGTACTTTTATAGTTGATGCTACAGGTTCAAATGCCATTTATAGTAATAAGAAATTAATAGTTAGAGGAGGAACGTTTGAACTTAGAACAAATGGATCAAACCTTATAGTTAATACTGGTACTGGTGATGCATTAATTACTAATACTACAGGTAATCGTGAAAAATTCACTCTTAACTTAAATGCTACTGGATCTAGTGCTATTTATAATGGAAATGGAACAGACGCCGCTACTTTAAGTGTAGCTGGACGTGAATTTGACATTAACTCAAAAAATTCAAATGCGATTAATAATTTGAAAGCTAGTACAACAAAAATTCAAGATAACATCTTTAATATTGATAACAATGATTCAAATGCTATAAGAAATGATGGAAGTTTATACCTATTGAGTAATGGTACTGATAAAAATATAATTAATTTGAAACGTTCAGGTAATACTGGTATCTATAATGACCAGAATGCAACTACACTTGATGCAGTAAACTTTGAAATAAACATTACAGAGGGAACTTCTCCTGTACCAACTGGTTCAAATGGTATAGTAAATGTAAAAGCTAAGCCAATTTCATTGAGAAAAGGTTCTATAGTTGTAAGTCAAAAAGACTCAAATGGTATTATGAATTTAGATACAGGAACAATAGATACTTATAAAGTTGATATTGATATTAATAGACGAAATTCAAATGGTATTAATAATCACGGAAAAGGAACTATTACTACAGAATTAGGTACAATTACTGTAAATGCAACAAATTCGAATGGTATTAGAAGTAATGACGGTACAGTAAAAACTAAGAAAACAGATTTTGTGCTTACTACAAATGCAACATCTACAACAGCACCGCTAACTGAAGGGGCAAATGGTATAACAAGTACAGGTGTTGTAGAAACAGAAGATGGTACGTTTACTATAAATTCAGCTAGATCTAATGGTATATACATAAATTCGACTGGTAAGAATATTAAATCTACAGGAACTCATTTTCATGTAAATAACAATTATTCAAACGGTATTAACATCCAAGATGCAGCTAAATTAACAATAGGTTATAATTTCGGAACTGGTACTACTCCAACATTTATTGTAGGAAATTCAGGAGGTAATCCTAGTTACAGTAATGGTATTTATACTAAAAAAGGTATCCTGGACGTATCTAATGCATCATTCACTGTAAAAGGCACAGGATCGAGAAACAATGGTATCTTTATTGATACAGGTGCTACAGGGGCCCATGTAATAAGCAATACGCACTTTAATGTAGAAAGTGGTGAAAGTAATGGCTTAAGAATATTAGATGGTGCTTCATTAGGTGTTTCAGGGGGTAGTTTCACAAATACTGGAAATAGCAATAACGGTATCTATTTAAGTATAGCTGGAAAAGTCGCAACAGTTAATGGTACAAACTTCTATCTAGATGGTGGAACAAATTCAAATGGAATTTATGCACTAGGTGGTAAATTAGATCTGAAAAATGGTACAGTTAGAATCGGAGCCATAACTCCTCTTGCTACAGGTGCAACAAGCAGTAATGGTGTCTATGTTGTAGGTAGTTCTTATGGTGGTGCTGGTGGTGCTACTGGTGATAAAGTAACGATTTCAAATATGACTTTTGATGTAAATACATCACCAGCTTTAACAACAGATGCAAATAATACTGGTATCTATGTTGGTAACGACAGAACCATCGCTTCAATCGATAATACTATTATCAATGTTAATGGAAATGCTAGAGGAAAGAACGGTAATATTGGTATCTTAGTAGGAGATAGTTATACTGATCAAGCAAAAATTGAAAAAATTGAAAATACAACAATAAATATAGGTTCAACTAATGGAACAGCAGATGGTACTGGTACTGGAATCTTTATGTATAATGGAGATGTTAACATTGGTAAGGCAACTCAAATCCAAACAGGTTCAGGAGACGCAGGTGATGATGTATTTATCACAATAAGAAACAGAGATCATAACAATAAATTAATTATGGAAGGTGATAGTGGATCTGGTCAAGCTACAGGAATAACTGGATATGGAGCTAATAATATTGGTATTAATATCCAAAGTGGACATAATGTAGCTACCTTAGGTAAGACTTTAACAATAACACAAGGAAGTAGTAACAAAGGATGGAATATATCCCTTACTGGAGGAGCTAATAATGTTGGTATCTTAAACAATGCATTTGCGGATACTTTTACATTAAGCAATCAATTAGGTCATGTACCTGTAGCTTCTAATGATACAGGGGTAATCAGAATATCTGGTAACAGAGGTATTGGATATGAAAATTTAGGTTATGTAAATGACGGAAAATTAAGATTAGACTACGTAAGCATGAATGGTACTAATAGTGCGATCTTAGCCTTTAATAATAGAACTTACCAAAATAATAGAGACAATAATACTTTTAATCTAATTGATAGAACCAAAGTAGACTCAGGTGTCTTTAATTTGACAGGTACAAATAAAATATCTGTACAGGGTGTAATTGGAGCAGATACAGGTTCTGGATTAGATTCTGCTGGAAGTGTTGGGGTATATGCAAATACTGGACAAAGATCAGATCTAACAAAAGGTATAGTTGGATTTATCGGTACAGACCAATTATCAGATCTTAAATTTGGTGGATTAAACATAGGTCTTAATGAAAAAGCTAATGATAGTACTGTAATTTGGTCTGAGAATGGAACTAAGGTTGTAGTTGCTGGAAACCATTATACTAATAATGGTGGATCTAATATAGTTTCAGATGGAGTTAATGTTAAAAATGGAACTTCAGACTTTGGATATAATGTTCCAGATAAAGTAACTTCAAAAAATTCAGTGTATGCTTATGCAACTGGAACATTTAATGGAAGACTATCAGGATATTATAACCTTCCATCTGCAGCATTCAGATCAGAAATTGACACTACAGCAGTAGGAGTTGACTTAGTATCACGTGAAGGAACAGCACTTCTTGCTACTAAAGGTGGGAAAGTAACATCCGCAAATGTAAGAGCAGGAGGATATCGTTCAATAATTGGTTATGCTGATGGGCAAGATGCTATTAACGCCAATGCATCGTCAATTTTAATAAAAGGTCAAATGATAGCCGCAGATAATAACTTATTAAATACTACTGTTAATGATGGAGCTGGAAATCTAAACGGATTACTAGTAGCTACTGATTCTAAATTAGCAAACACTTATCAAAATATAGGTGCTGTTGCAATTGATGGTGGATCTGTTGTTATTGAGAAAGCTGAAAGATCAGAAAGTTCTAAAGAAGGATTAACTACAGCACCAGCAGCAGCAAAATCTTCATTAATATATGGAATGGGAGCTTATGCGAAAGGTACAGTTGATGCAAACAATCCAACAAATAAAATATCTTCATCAGTAAGATTCTCAAAAGATAGTACTACGACGAAAGCAAGTGTTACAGTAATTTCAGGTGAACATGGTGCATTATTTGCTGAAAAGAATGGGCAAATTTACTTTGCAGGAGACATCATAAATCAAAATAATGTAGGAAATACAGTTTCTACAAAATCTAAAGTTGGTTCTGTTACTCAAGCTGTAACAGGTGTCGATGCAAGTTCTTCTGTAGCAAGATATGGTAGAGGAAATGGTGTAGGTGTTGCAAATGATCACACTAATACTACGCCATTCTATGTAGACCGTGGAGCCTATGAAGGACGATCAGATATTGATAATGCAGGAATTACATTTAACGATCAAACTGCTGCAGGATATACAAACATAGATATGTATGATGGTATTCTTCTATCAGGTAACGTTTATGGTAGAAATGGAGCTGCACCTTATACAGTAGGACAAAGCTATGAACTGATCAGAGATTATTATGCAAAAGATACTGCAGATTCAGGTGGAAAATATAATAGAGCTAAATACCGTGGAATGGAAAATGTAAGAGCAGCTATTATGAATGATGACTATGCAGTTCAATTAGGTATTATAAATCAACCATCAGGTAAGTTAGTATGGAATAATCTAGGTAATACAAATGCAGCAGGAACATCACCAACAGGTACGGCTAGTTATCTAGATAGTATAGGTAAATTTTATGCAGAAGGAATGCAAATTCAAAACAAAAAATTTGCAACTGCACCTAATACGGCTACTGATACCAGTACAGATGTTGGTAATAGATTTAAGAGTACAATACTTAATGGTCATTTAGTAATTTCAGCTGATAAGACAAACCTTGAAGATGTTAAATTAACTTCAAATAATGATAGCAGTAAATTAAATGATCCATTTAATGATATCTCTATGGAAAGTACAATAATCGAAATTGATGCTAATAAGAAAGTATTTGGAGATATAGCTACTGGATATAGAGCTGGTCAAGGACTTAGCATGGCAAATTCACTTCGTCGTTGGAGAAATCTTGATGGTGATGTAAATGGGAAATCTGTTTGGGAAAAAACAAGTGCTGATCAATCAGGAATTATAAACTCTGGAGAGATTAATGTTTGGGGAGGAACTAGACATAACGGTACTAAAGTTGATATTGCTGGTATTAATGTGATATTCGGAACAGCACAAAATAAAACTAATGCAAAAATTACTGTAGATCATGGATATGGAATATTTGCAACAGACTCAAGTAACATCTCAAATAGCGGTGAAATTACAATAACAGGTAAATATAATGCTAACAGTTCATTGTCTACACTAAGAGCAAACAGAGGATTCTCAGCAACTGCTGAATCAACACCAAGCGGTGAAAACTATGGTATCGTAGGTATCTCAGATGCTCGTGCAACTTATGATAAGAATGCTGATGAGTCTATTTCATACAACAAAATAAATATTTTGAACATTAATGGTAAGATTAAAGCCGAAGGAGATCTTGCTGTAGGTATTTATGCAGAAAATAGAGGGAATGCATTAAGATCTGATATCAACGTAACATATAATGATGCCGGACTCTCTGCAGCTGGTATAGATGTACAAAATACTAATGTTACAAATAATGACGCACGTGGTGTAGGTATCGCAGTTGTAAATAGCAATAGAAACTATAATGCTGCTACAAATGCTACAAATGCTGGTGGAAACCTTACATTAAACAGTCGTAGTAATACTAATATAGGACAATTTGGTGCTAATAATAATAATATTCTTACTGGTAAAAATGGAGTAGGTATTTTTGCTGAAGCTACTAATATCACACTAAACTCTAATACTTTCACTGTTGAAACTCAAGATAACGGAGTAGGATTATGGGGAATGGATGCAACAAATGTAGCAGTAGGTACAAACTCAAGCCATCTGAAGAAATTCCAATACAATTATAACGGTGCTAACGATAAAAATGCATTCGCAATGGCATTTGGATCTAGAAATAACTCACTTGTTACAACTGCACAAAATGATCTTGATATTTTATTCTCAAATAAAGCTGCAGCATCTGCCACAAATAAAGTTAATTTAGTAAATGAAAGAGCTAATTCTCATGCTGGAACATCTAAAGGTATTGCAGGAATATTAGTTAATACTGGTCTAAATACTGCTACTCCTCTAGTAAATGATACAGTTATAAATAAAGGAAATATTGAAGAGGATTCAAGTTCAGTTACAAACCTTAGAGCATATGGAGCTGTAGTAAATAGAGGTAACTTTATAAACTGGGGAGATATCAAGCTTAATGAATCATTAATGCCAGCAAAAGCTTCTGATGTGACACGTGAAGATATGAAGAAAGTCAATGTTGGAATACGTTCAAATAACATGGACAGATACTCTGGATCAATCGAACATCATGGAGATATTAAGATAGGAGATACTACAAGTGGTAAATCAAATACTACAAGTGCAAGAAATATCGGAAGCTGGTCTATCTATGGACATAACATCACTACAGGTGCAAAAGCTGACGGTACTAACTCATTGTTTGTAGTAAATAGAAACAGTTACGGTATTTACTCTGGTGATGGAAATGTAGAAATCAAAAAATCAGATATTAAAGTAGGTAATGATACTGTACTTGGACATATACAACCAACAGGACTTGATGTAGATGGAAATCCATATACATTAACTAGACAGCAAAGTGCAGGGGTACCTAATGGATATGCACAACCTAACGATTTGTTATCTCAACTTGGAAGAGAACGTGATTCTGCAATTGGTGTATATATTGATTCTAATAGAGATTTCTCAAATACTTCAAGAAACGTAAATGTAAGTGCAAATATGGAAATTGATAGATTCTCACACGGAATTGTTCTTGCTGAAAGAACAGGTGGAAGAAGCATAGGAAACTATACTAATGTAACAATTGGAGAAGCTGGAAATGCACCTGTAATTAAACTTGCATACTCTACTGATAACAACCAAGGCGGTCATGTAAAATCTACAAAACCAACAGAAAATCCAGCTAGAAGACCTTTAGAAATATATGAACAAGGTAACTCTGTGTACTATTACTCAGCAGATGACGCATCAGATGCAACATCGTATGCAAATGTTACAATGGATGGAGATTACAATACTGCATACTATACAAAAGGTAGCGTAGTAAACAAAGGAACTATTGATTTAAGATCCCAATATGACCTTGCTAAACGTAGCCTAGATCCTACTCATGAAGCTGTAGGATATGGTAATGTGGGTATTATATCTGAAAATACTGCAGTTGCTTCTAAAAACTATGGAACAATAACAACAGGTCTTTCAGATACTGTAAACTTAATGTATTCAGTAGGTATGGGAGCAGGACGTAACCATTACAGAACAAACAGTAAAGGTGAAACTGTATACGATAGAACTAGTGGACAAGGAAACATTGAAAACCATGGAGTAATCAACGTACAAGAAAAAGCAGGAATCGGTATGTTAGCAACAGGTAAAGGTTCAATAGCTAGAAACTATGGTACTATTAACCTGATTGGAGATAGTGCGATTGGAATGTATATCGACAGAGGAGCTATGGGAGTAAATGAATCTACAGGAGTAATCACAGGTAATGCTCAAAATCTTAAAGGTGTTATCGCGATAAACGGTGGATTCATTAAGAACTATGGGGTAATCAACGTAACAGGAACAGGTTCAACTGGTATTGTTACAGATAAATCTAAATTCGTTGTAGATGGTTCTGGAAATGTTATTCACGTTACATCTGAAGATTCAAGATACGCAACTGCTAAGACTGCAGGAGAATTAAATGGTAAGACTGATGCAGATAACGGAAGAAATGACGGTAAAGGTGCAACTGATCTGTATGGTGGATCTGAAAGTTCAATTGTAGAAGGAAGCAATGGAAATCCTAAGACTACAGGTGTAGGAACTACAATAACAAGACCTGATATTGTACCTCTTACAACAGTTACAATTGATGGTGTGCAAGTACCTATAACAAATATTGATACAGATGCTAAGAATATAGGAGAATGGGCACGTAACATAACTCTTACAAATAGTATTCAAACAGGTGGAACTAGAATTATTGATCTTTCTACTAGAGATGAATTTGGAAACCCTGCATGGCCAAGCTACCGTACAAATCAACTTTCTGAAGTAACAAATATTGGAATGTATGTAGATACATCAGGTGTTAGATATACAAATCCTATAAATGGTATTGAAAACTTAACACACTTAGGAAAAGTTGATTTATACTTCGGTACAGAAGCTACAATGTATACAAATGCAAAAGCATTAAGATTTGGAGATATTACACATCCTGATGGAACAATCGAAAGAAGTTCATTCTTGAAACCATTTAATGATGCATTGAGAAGATTGCCTGGAGGAGCTACTGTAAATCCATTATCAGCAAGCTTAACATGGCAAGTTTCTGCAAATATTGATGACAATAACCAAATTAGAGAATTGTATATGAGTAAAGTTCCATATCACTCATTTGCATTCGACGATGATAAGTCATTAATTAACTTTACTAACAACCTTGATAATCTTTATGAGATTGCAAGACCTGGAAGTGAAGAAAAAATGATCTTCAATAAACTTAATAGCTTAGGTAATGGTGAAGGACATATCCTTGCTCAAGCGTTTGATCAAATGAGAGGACACATTTATGGTGGAATCCAACAAAGAACTAAAGCAACATCAGATATCCTTAGTGGTGAAGTAGCTCAATTAAGAAGTGAAAGAAACGCTACTAAAGATTCAAATAAATTCAAAGCATTCGGACAAAAGAATGAGTATAAGACAGATACAGCAGGACAACCTGATTGGGAAAGTAATGCAGGAGGATTCGTATATTTACATGGAGATGAAACAGTTAGATTAGGTGAAGGTTCAGGATTCTATGTAGGTGCAGTAAATAATTACTTCACATTTAAAGATCTTGCAAGATCATATGAAAATCAAGCAATGCTTAAATCAGGATTGTATAAACAAACACCACTTGATGAGTATGGAACATTTACGTTAACTATAGGTGGAGATGGATTCTTCGGAAGAACTAACACTAAACGTAGATACTGGGTAGTCGACAAAGAATTCAGAGCTAAATCTGATTATTATACTTATGGTGCAGGAGTTAATGCAAATCTTCAAAAAGTATTCAGACTTAATAAAGGATTCAGTATAACTCCAAGTATAGGATTAAACTTTGAATATGGAAGATTCTCAGGAATCCATGAAGATGGAGACATGGCACTTGATATTAAGAGTGATGACTACTACTCAATCAAACCTAAAGCTGGAATTGATTTCAGTTACAGTCAACCTGTATTCAAGAACACTAACTTTACTGCAAACCTTGGATTCAGCTACGAAAACGAACTTGGAAGAATTAACAATGTAGAAAACGAAGCAAGAATCAGAGGAGCTTGGACAGACTATTACACAATCAAAGGTGATAAAGAAGATAGAAGAGGAAACTTCAAATCTGACTTGAAATTTGGATTGGATAATGGAAGAGTGGGATTAACTGTTAATACAGGATATGATACACAAGGACATAACTTTAAAGCAGGATTAGGATTGAAATTAATGTACTAATCAGAAAATAAATATGCTTTAATAGCGAAAAAAATATCTTAATGGCTACAAAAAAATAGCTTAATTATAGGAGACTACTAGAAATAGTAGTCTCTTTTTTTGTTTATAAGATAAAGTAATATGAAAATATGCTGGAAATTTTTAAAAAATATGGTAAAATAATAATACGATTTAAAAATTATTTATTTTAGGAGGAAAACAGATGAAAAAAATTATGAGAGGTGTACTATTATTTGGTATGTTAGGAGGGATGCTTTTATCTTGTGGAAATAACAAAAGTAATGATTCTCAGGAACAAAAAAAGGATTCCAAAGTTAGTGAAAAGGTTTATAAGATTGGATTGTCACAGATTGTAGATCATCCAGCATTAAATGCAGCAAAGCAAGGTTTTAAAGATGCATTAGCAAAAGCCGGAGTAAAGGTTGATTATGATGACAAGATTGCAAATAATGACATGAGTAATCAGACTCTAATTATGCAGCAATTTGCAGCAGACAAAAAAGATTTGGTATTTGCAATTACAACACCAACTGCACAAGCGGCTAAAAATCAGATTGGAAAAGAAACACCAGTTATATTTGGTTCAGTTACAGATCCAAAAAGTGCAGGACTAGTAGGAATTCCTAATGTTACAGGAACAAGTGGCGCAGCCCCAATTACAGAAAATTTAAAATTAATGAGAGAATTATTACCAGAAGCGAAAAAAATAGGAATCATTTATAATTCGTCTGAACAAAATTCAGTTTCTGAAGTAAATAATTTAAAAAAACTGGCAGGAGAGTATGGATTCACAGTAGTAGAAAAAGCTGTTACAAATGGTACAGAAATGGTTGCTGCGGCAAATCTTATTTCAAAGAACATTGATATCTACTATGCCATTCAGGACAACACAGTAGCATCATATTTTAAAGCAATACTTGATGTTTTTAATAGTGCAAAAGTCCCAATTCTAGCTACAAATGACGTTTACTCGAATGCAGGAGGGCTAATTTCACAAGGAACTACCGACTACAATATCGGTTACCGTTCTGGAGAAATAGCAGCGGAAATTTTATTAAAAGGCAAGAAGCCAAATGAAATCCCAATAGAAACAGTTAAAAATCTTCAAATAGAAATTAATAAGCAAAATATGCAGTTATTAGGAATAAAAATACCAGACAGCATTTTAAAACAGGCTAAAATGATAGAAACTAAAAAAAATTAACAGCTTTGCTTAATAACTATATAAATTTAGAAATATAACAAAATAAATATTACATGTAAAAAGATAAGGAATATTAAATTTCCGAACAAGTCTAATAAATTTTATAAATTTAAAACAATAAAAAAAACTGGAACTATTAAATTTTTTTAGCTCCAGTTTTTATTTGTTATTTTTCAAAACTATCAAGCCATTCGATAAGTTCCAAAAAATCTTCCACTTTTCTTATTTGCTGTAAATATCTTAAATCTATTATTTTTTCTGATTTTCTATGATAAAAAAATTCTACATCCCACAATTGCGTCTTTATAAAACCTTCTTTTGGAGTATATTTATAAAAATCATACTTTTCAATATTTGCTCTAAAATATTTCAATTTTGCAAAACAAAGCTGATATTTTCTAAAAACTATTTCTAAAATATTATTTTGTGAAATAAACTTATGTGAAAAATACAAACGCTCTGGTGTATTATTTCTTCTAGTTACCCATTGCCTTCTGGAATTTATTTCCAAACTATATTTTTCAATAAATTTTATTTTTTCATCTGACAACTCGGTTTTTAATTTTTCTTGCAGTTTTATATTATCCATAAAAATCACATCGCTACTAATTTATATTAATATTTAATTTTTAGAATTTTCATATTTTTTTCTATCATTAGCATTCAAATATTTTTTTCTAAGTCTGATAGAGTTAGGCGTAATTTCCACTAACTCATCATTTTCAATATATTCAAGTGCTAATTCCAGTGTAAATTCTTTTGGAGGCGCTAATTTTACAGCATCATCACTTCCAGCGGCCCTCATATTTGTAAGTTTTTTACCTTTACATACATTTACAACTAAGTCGTTTTCTCTTGAATGCTCTCCAACTATCATTCCCTCGTAAACCTCTACTCCTGGTCCTATAAATAAGATTCCACGTGGCTGTAAGTTATTTAATGAGTACCCTAGGCTTGTTCCAGGCTCCATTGCGATTAAAACTCCTCTTCTTCGTCCTGTAACTTCTCCCTTGAAAGGTCCGTATTCAAAGAATGAGTGGTTTATAATTCCTGTTCCTCTTGTTTCTGTCAAGAACTCATTTCTAAATCCAATTAATCCACGTGATGGTACTTTAAACTCAAGTCTTGTATATCCATCGCTTCCTTGATTCATGTTTACCATCTCACCTTTTCTAAGTCCTAATTTTTCAATTACGACTCCTACAAACTCATCGGCAACATCGATAATTGCAAGTTCGATTGGCTCCATTTTCTGTCCATTTTCTTCTTTAAAAATAACTTCAGGTTTTGAAACTGCTACTTCGTAGCCTTCTCTTCTCATATTTTCAAGCAAAATAGATAATTGAAGCTCTCCTCTTCCTTTTACAATAAATGCATCTGGCGAATCTGTCATTTCAAGTCTCATACTCACGTTATGATTTACTTCCTTTTGTAATCTTTCCAAAATATTTCTCGAAGTTACAAATTTTCCATCCTGTCCTGCAAATGGTGAATCATTTACCATAAATGTCATAGCAAGTGTAGGCTCATCGATGTCAATTAATGGTAATGGCTTAGGATTTTCTCTGCTTGCTACAGTTTCTCCTATGTCAATTTTATCAATTCCCGCAATTGTTACAATATCTCCAGCATACGCTACTTCCATTTCAACTTTTTTAAGTCCGTCATATCCATAAATTCTAGTAACTTTACCATTTACCAAGTTACCATTTCTCTTAATTAATGTAATTTCCTGATTTTTTTCAATTTTTCCGTTATAAATTCTTCCAGTTCCTAATTTTCCTACATATTCGTCATATTCAGTATTTGTAACAAGCATTTGAAGCGGCTCATTCACATCTCCTTCAGGATCTTCCACATGCTCCATAATTTTATCATAAAGCGGTTTCATATCCTTATCTTCATCTTCCAGTTCCAGTTTAGCAAATCCATTTTTTGCAGACGCATAAACTACTGGAAAATCAAGCTGAATATCATTTGCCCCTAAATCTACAAATAAATCAAAAACAGAATCCACAACTGCATCAGGATCTGAATTTGGTCTATCAATCTTATTAACTACTACAATTGGACGAAGTCCATGCTCTAATGCCTGTTTTAATACATATTTAGTCTGTGGCATAACACCTTCAAATGCATCTACCAGAAGTAAAACAGAATCTACCATTTTCAATATTCTCTGTACTTCCCCACCAAAATCCGCATGGCCAGGAGTATCCACAATATTTATCTTATAACCATCATAATGAAATGAAGCGTTTTTAGAAAAAATCGTAATCCCTCTTTCCTTCTCCAAATCATTACTATCCATAATTCTTTCATCTACTTTTTCATGTTCCCCAAATGTCCCTGCCTGCTTTAATAAAGCATCGACAAGAGTTGTTTTTCCGTGATCTACGTGTGCAATAATTGCAATATTTTTAATTTTGTTCATTTTTTGTTTTAACAAATTTATTGTTAATATTTCCTCCTTAAATTTTAAAATGTCCCCCTAAGGGCAAGGAATAGAGATGAAATTCATGCTCTATCTATTCAAACTGTAATAAATAATTACAAAAAGAATAAATATCGCAATGAAATCTACCATCTCACTATCTTCTTTATATAATATTTTGTGAGTTGTGCTAAAACTCACCTAATATTATAACAAAAAAGACTGGATTTTTCCAGTCTAATTTGTAGCACATTTTTTTAAATATTATACAAAGTCTCCCTTCGGGATTTTTACACATTTATTATATCATATTTTCTAAAAATGTCAATTCCCCTAAATTTTTTAACTTATAATTTCTTCTTTTTAATATAATTTGCAATATTTTTTCCAAGCAATTTTTCATATTTTTTCCAAAAATCTGCTAAAATTTTTTTTTCATTTTTATCTAATTTTTCTAAAATTATTACTTCCCCTTTCCCACTTTTAATCTTATACTTTTCAGAATCTATAAACTCTGCCACTTCCTCATTCCAAAGTTCCAAAAATACTTTGCTTGAAACCTCATCGAATTCTATAAATTCATCTTCATAAACATACATTCCCTCTTGACTTTTTACTTCTATACATCCTAAAAAATGTGTGAAAAATGCACCGCAGTCTATCCCCTTTATTCTATCAGTCTTTTTAGAAATTCTTCCATTTATATTAGGCGTGTGTCCAAAATATATATTTTTACCTTTGTATTCTTCAAGTTCTACATTTTCCATAAGCCAAAACTCTTCTCTGGTCCAAAGCACTGTTTCCTTTTCTTGCTTTTCCAAAACCTTCTTCAAATCAAGCCCTGCATGAACAAAAATATTTTTACTCCCATAAATTATTAAAGGACAGTTTTTGAGCCATTTTACAAGCCAACTAATTTCATCAAAAAAATTTTCTTGGTGCCATTCTGTCATAGTTTTATTTTCAAAATATTTAGAATGTCTATAAATTGAATATTCTGTTTCATATCTTAATGGATAATCATTTTCCAAGTCTTCAAGAAGCATATCTTCATGATTTCCCAAAATAAACTTTAAGTTATACCCAAGTTTTATCATTTTCATACATTTCATATAGATTTCATAAGACTTTTTACCTCTGTCACAAATATCCCCTATAATCAAAAGTAAATCTTCTCTTTTTAATTTGATTTTATCCAGCATTTTCAAAAACAAATCATACTGTCCATGAATATCTGACATTACAAAAATTCGATTATAATCATTCTCATTTATCTTTTCTATCTTAATCTTATCCGTCTTAATTTCACTTTCCATAAAAATCACTCTTTTTCTTTAATATAATCAAAATTTTTTTATATATTTATTTCTTAATTACTTAAATAAATCATTTTAATTATTAGGATAAACCTTCACTGCAAAATAAGGATTTAAGGCAATGAGCAATCCTGCATTTATCTTTAAAAAGCCCCAAATCCATTCATTTCCATAAACCTGAATAACAAATCATTCATTAACTTTTCATTTTTTTCTGTATCATAAGGTAATGTAAATTCTCCATCTCTATTTGTCCATAATCTGTCATAATAATCCAAAATATCTTTGGAAATTTTCTGGTCATAAGCTGACATAATTTTCAGTTCATTTTCCAAATTAAAATTACGCATATTACGTCTTGTAAAGTTTGTTGAACCTCCATAAGTTATCAAATAGTCTTTTTTCAAGATGGAAAGCATTTTTACGTGGTACATTTCCTCTCCTTTATTGTAAAACTTGACATTTATGTCATAATTATGTTTTCTTGCATATTTCATTAGTTCTCCAGCAGCAGCTTTATTTGGAAGTCCTGCATTTGAATTATTCAAAATTATCTCAAATTTCACTCCACGCCGTGCAGCTTTTCTTATATCGTTAATTATTCCTCTGTCTGCAAGGAAAAACTGGGCAATAATGACTTTTTCCCCAAACTGAGTATTTTTTAATTCTTGGGAAATATCTTTAGCTGTTGCTCCATTCGTAAAATATTGTAATTTTAGCTTGTCATTTTTAGAAAACGGAATTTTACTAAAATCCTTATCTGGTAATTTTTGCTTTAAACTTCCGTCTTTTTTAGTAATTTTTGCAGCTGGCTTTTCTCCTTCGTAAATTTCCTTAATAATTGGCGATGAAAACTTAAATGCCACATTTGAGTGCTTTGAACCTTCTGCATGTGGATTTGCCGATGTCAGCATTGCTGTAGTTTCATTCATAATAAGTTTTCTGTGATTAGCTTTAGCATTTAATGCTCGTAAAATGCTACGTATTGTAACTTTGTCAGTACCTTCGTAAATTGGATTTTTAGTTTTTCCACGATTTTTTGGATTTCCAAAAGGCTGTATAAAAAGACGCCATGGAGCCGAATAAACAAGCATCGGATCTCTCAATTTTGTCAAATCCACATATCCGATTTTTACACCTGCCTGCTCCAGCTTCTTATGAGTTTTGTTATCAAATGCTCCATAAAAAGTGTTACTTTCATCGAGTATCAAGTATATTTCCACATTCGGATCTTTTTCCCTTTTTTCAAGGATTTTCTGTGCAAACTCCTCTGCAATCGGTAAAGGCTGCAGCTTTTCCTTGACACCTTTCCCAAGATAGTCATTAAATACAAAAATATCCATCAGGAAAAAATCCTCTGCCTTATCCAGAATATCATAGGCCTGCTCCCAAATCTGCCTTTCATAATGCGTTTCTCCGTCTTTTTTATACGTCAGATCATAATAAAAATCCACATTGTCTGCATTATAAACTTCACTTTTCATTGTGAGCCCTTCTGAAAGTGGCGTACACGAAACCGTTCCAAATAGTAAAAATATAAATATTAAAATATTTGTTTTATTCACAATAATTCTCCTTTTTGTAAACTGTTAAACTTAAATAATTTTTTAATTTAAACAATTTAATTATAACAGTTTTTCATAATTTTTTCCATAACTTGATCCTATAAAATTTCGTTTAGTAAACTAACTGGTATTTTTATTAAAAAAATTGAAAAAATATATTAAAAAACAAATAGAAAATTAAGTAAAGCATATTATAAATGATAATAAAATTTAAGATTGCTGAGAGGTAAAAAGATGTCTACGATTAGAGATGTTGCAAGGCGCGCAGGAGTTTCAATTGCTACTGTTTCAAGGATTTTGAATAATGATGAGTATTTTGGGGTTACAGCAGAAACTAAGCGAAGGGTACTGGAAGCCGTTAAGGAGCTAAATTATAAGAAAAAAAATACAAAAAGAAAAAGTACGCAGTTAAATATTTCAATTATAAAGTCCTTTGATGAAAGGATAGAAAGTGAGGATCCATATTTTGTATCATTACGGCTGGATTTGGAATATGCGTTGAAGAAAAAAGGGATAAAAAGTAAAGTTTTTGAGTTGCAGACATTTGAAAAAAATGAGGAAATTTTGATGAATTTCATTATTTCCAGTGCCATTGTTGTGATTGGGGAAATAAAAAGAAGCCAGCTGGATTTTTTAAAGTCGCTGAATGATAATATTATTTGTGTGGATGCCTATAATTTTGATAATTCTATTGACTATATAAAATTTGATATGAAACATTCAGTAAAAATTGTAATTGATTATTTGACGAAACTGGGGCATAAAAAAATTGGTTTGCTTGGTGGAAGAAATCAAATAGTTAGAAATCTTGTGGATTTTCGCGAGCAGTATTTTATTGAAATTATGAAGGAATATGAACTGTATGATGAAAAATTTGTAAAAGTGGACGAATTTTCTGCAGAATCAGGATACAGAATGATGAGGGAAATGCTTAAGTTAAAAGAACGGCCAACTGCAGTATTTTGTGCAAATGACTCTATTGCCATGGGAGCTTATAAAGCTGTAAGGGAGAGGAAACTAAAAATTTTTGATGATATTTCGATTATTGGATTTAATGACTTAAAAATCTCCCAATATATGAATCCACCACTAACAACACTTAGAATTGATACAAAAATTATTGCCGAAGAAACAATAAATGTACTAGTGGAACTTATAGAACACAATAGAAGTTACAGGAAAAAGGTTTATTTGCCTGTGGAACTGATTGAAAGGGAGAGCTGTGGAAGTATTTGATGGGGACAATAAATGTCCTCGTTTTTTATTTTTGTTTCATTTTTTTTAAATTTTAGAAGAATAATTATATCTTTACTTTTCAGTTTTTATACTAAATTTTGTTTAAATAATGAATTTATTATAAATCTTTTTGATAAAGAATAAAAAATAAAAAAGTTGAATAATTATGAATTAGTTGTCAAATAACTCTGTTATAAAAATTTGTTTCTATTTTTAAAAGGAGCTTAGTCTTAAAATGATGTTACTACTTTTCAAATTAAAAAATTTACAAAAAAAATTAAATTTCAAATCAAGAAAAAACTTATATGTTTACCAAAATCAATTTTTAAAATAAATATAAAATTATAAACAAAAAAATTTTGTTTACTAAACAACCCTTATTTTTAGGGGTGTTGACGTGTTGTAATTTCGATTTTTTGGGGTATATTTCAATTGTGAGATAAATAATATATTATTTGGAAAAAGTAAAACTACGTAGAGAAAAAATTAGAAAATGGAGGAAAAATAATGAAAGTTGTATTAGGTGCTGACGTAGATGGTAAAGAATTAAAAGATATTGTCAAAGATTACTTGATTCAAAATGGATTTGATGTTGTTGACAAATCAGCAGATAGAGATTTTGTTGATACGACAGTTGCAGTAGCTAAGGAAGTTCTTGCAGACGAGGATAGTCTTGGGGTTGTATTTGATGCGTATGGCGATGGAAGTTTTATGGTGGCTACAAAGATAAAGGGAATGATTGCTGCAGAAGTTTCAGATGAACGTTCAGCATATATGACAAGAGGACATAATAATTCAAGAATAATAACTATGGGTTCTAAAATTGTCGGAACAGAACTTGCTAAAAATATTGTAAAGGAATTTTTAAGAGCAGGATATGATGGCGGTAGACATCAAATAAGAGTGGATATGTTAAATAAAATGTGTTAATTAGGACAAAAGAATTGAGTAAATATGTATAGATAAATTTAAATTATGAATGAAAAAGGATGGTAAAGATATGAAAATAGCTATTGGATGTGATCATATTGTAACAGATGTGAAAATTGCATTGTCAGATTTTTTGAAATCTAAAGGTTATGAAGTATTAGATTGTGGAACTTATGACTTTACACGTACTCATTATCCAATTTATGGAAAAAGAGTTGGAGAAGCTGTTGTCAGCGGAAAAGCTGATTTAGGAGTATGTATATGTGGAACAGGTGTTGGAATTAATAATGGTGTAAATAAAGTTCCTGGAGTACGTTCAGCATTAGTGCGTGATATGACGACTGCAATTCATGCAAAAGAATATTTAAATGCAAATGTTATTGGATTTGGTGGGAAGATAATAGGAGAACTACTATTATTTGATATCGTGGAAGCTTTTATAAAGGCTGAGTATAAAAAAAATGATGAAAGTGAAAAACTGATTGCAAAAATAAAAGAAGTGGAAACTATAAATCCTGAACAGAAAAATGATAATTTTTTCAATGAATTCTTGGAAAAATGGGACAGAGGAGATTATAAAGATTAAAGGGGCTGGATAAAATGATTTTAACTGTAACAATGAATCCGTCTGTTGATATTTCATATCCTTTGGAAAAATTTAATTTAGATACAGTAAACAGAATTTCTAAAGTAAGCAAGACACCTGGAGGAAAAGGTCTGAATGTAACAAGAGTGTTAAAACAGCTAGAGGATAAAGTTGTTGCGACAGGGCTTATAGGCGGGGCTTTAGGAATGGATATTCAGAAAAAATTAACAGAAATGGGAATAGAAAACAAATTTTTTGAAATTTCAGGGGAAACTAGAAACTGTATTGCAATTCTACACGAAGGAAATCAGACAGAAATTTTGGAAAATGGGCCTACAATCAGTCAATCTGAAAGTGAAAAATTTTTGGAATACTTTGAAAAATTAGTACAAGAAGTTGAAATTATTTCGATTTCAGGAAGTTTGCCTAATGGGCTGGAAGATGACTATTATTCAAAAATGATTCAAATTTGTAATACATATGAAAAGCCTGTTGTACTTGACTGCTCAGGAAAAGCGTTGCTGGAAGTTTTAAAGCATGAATATAAGCCAAAAGTTATAAAGCCTAATACAGAAGAATTATCGCAGTTGATTGGGAAAGAAGTATCGAAAGACATTGGAGAATTAAAGGAAACTTTGAAAAATGAATTATTTGACGGAATTGAATGGATTATAGTTTCGCTCGGAGCAGACGGCGCTTTTGCAAAGCATAATGATAAATTTTACAAAGTTAATATTCCAAAAATAGAAGTTGTAAATCCTGTAGGTTCTGGCGATTCCACAGTGGCTGGAATTACATCGGCAATTTATGAAAATGCAAGTGACGAAAATTTATTGAAGAAGGCTAATACGCTGGGAATGTTAAATGCGATGGAAAAATTGACAGGATTTGTAAATTTGGAAAATTATGAAAAAGTATTTAGCAAAATTGAGATAGTTGAATATTAAACGAAATTTATAAGGAGGAATAAATAATGAAATTAACTGAACAAAAAAGAAAATATTTAGAAAATTTAAGTGATAAAAATGGATTTATATCAGCGTTAGCAATTGACCAAAGAGGAGCTTTGAAAAAGATGTTAAATAAACATCAAGAATCTGAAGCAACAGCTGAACAAATAAAGGAGTTTAAAGTATTAGTTTCAAAACATTTAACAAAATATTCTTCTTCAATTTTATTAGATCCTGAATACGGATTGGATGCAGCAAAAGCTAGAGATAAAGATGCTGGATTATTATTAGCTTATGAAAAGACAGGATATGATGCAAATGCAGTTGGAAGATTGCCAGACTGCCTTGTTGAGTGGTCGGCTAAAAGGCTAAAAGAAGAAGGGGCAGATACAGTAAAATTTTTATTGTATTATGACGTAGATGAAAGTGAAGAAATTAATATTCAGAAAAAAGCATATATGGAAAGAGTAGGAGCTGAATGTGTCGCAGAAGATATACCTTTCTTTTTGGAAATTTTAAGTTACGACTGTAAAATTGATGACAACAGCACGGCAGAATATGCAAAAGTAAAACCTAGAAAAGTTATTGAAGCAATGAAAGTATTTTCAGATCCGAGATACAATGTTGATGTTTTAAAAGTGGAAGTTCCAGTAAATATGAAATTTGTAGAAGGGTTTAGCGATGGAGAAACTGTTTATACAAAAGAAGAAGCTGCAAATTACTTCAAACTTCAGGAAGAAGCAACATCATTGCCATATATTTACCTAAGTGCTGGAGTAAGTGCAAAACTTTTTCAGGAGACATTAAAATTTGCTCATGATTCAGGTGCTAAATTTAATGGAGTACTATGTGGAAGAGCTACTTGGGCAAATGGAGTAGAAGTGTTTGCTAAGGAAGGTGAAAAAGCAACTGTGGAATGGTTGAATACAATTGGAAGAAAAAACATCGAAGAACTAAATGAAGTGGTTGAAAGAACAGCAACATCTTGGAAGGAAAAATAAGATTTTAGAAAAATCAAAAATAAAAAAAACAAAAGTAAGAATTAAAAAAATATAGTTAGAAAAATAAAAATATTATGTAAAAAGGGAGAGAATTATGACTAAAGAAGATGTTACAATGGTTGGATTTGAAATAGTGGCTTATGCAGGAGATGCAAGATCTAAATTGATGACAGCATTAAATAAAGCACAAAATGGAGAGTTCGAAGAAGCAGAAAATTTAGTAAAAGAAGCTGAGGAATGTTTGGTTGGTGCTCATAATTCACAAACAGATATTTTAGGTAAAGAAGCAGCTGGAGAAAATTTGGAAATGAGTTTTATTATGGTTCATGGACAGGATCATTTAATGACGACAATATTATTGAAAGAATTAATGAAACATTTGATAGAATTATATAAAAGAGGAGCAAAGTAAATGAAAAAACTGATTGAATTTATAGAAAAAGGAAAGCCTTTTTTTGAAAAATTATCTCGGAATATATATTTAAGAGCGATTCGTGATGGTTTTATAGCTGGTATGCCAGTTATACTATTTTCTAGTATTTTTATCTTAATTGCTTATGTACCAAATGCTTTTGGATTTTTTTGGCCAAAAAATATAGAGGCTTTATTAATGAAACCATACGGTTATTCTATGGGAATCTTAGCATTTTTAGTAGCAGGAACAACAGCTAAATCATTAACAGATTCTGTAAATCGTTCTATGCCGGCAACTAATCAAATTAATTATCTTTCTACACTTTTAGCTTCAATGGTTGGACTGCTGTTATTAGCGGCAGATCCGATTGAAGGTGGAATTTCAACTGGATTCTTAGGTACAAAAGGACTTTTAACTGCATTTTTAGCAGCATTTATAATTGTAACAATTTATAAATTCTGTGTAAAAAACGAAGTAACTATAAAAATGCCGTCAGAAGTTCCACCTAATATTTCACAAGTTTTTAAAGATGTAATACCATTTACTTTATCAATAGTATTACTTTATGTTCTTGAGATTTTTGTGCGTCACTTTATTGGAACAGGAGTTGCAGAAGCAGTAGGTAAACTTTTTGGACCATTATTTTCAGCAGCTGATGGATATGTAGGAATTACTATTATATTTGGAGCTTATGCTTTCTTCTGGTTTGTCGGAATTCATGGGCCTTCAATTGTAGAGCCAGCTATTGCAGTTGTTACTTATGCTAATATAGATGCAAATTTAAACCTTATGAGGGCTGGACATCATGCAGATAAAATTTTGACTTCAGGAACACAAATGTTTATAGTTACAATGGGAGGAACTGGAGCCACTTTAATTGTACCATTTATGTTCATGTGGCTTTGTAAATCCAAGAGAAATAAAGCTATTGGACGTGCTTCTGCTGTACCTACATTCTTTGGTGTAAATGAGCCAATTCTATTTGGTGCTCCAATTGTATTAAATCCTGTATTCTTTATACCGTTTATTTTTGCACCAATAGTAAATGTGTGGATTTTTAAAATATTTATAGACGTACTTGGAATGAACAGTTTTACTGCTAATCTTCCATGGACAACTCCAGGACCACTGGGTATAATATTAGGAACAAATCTTCAAGTACTATCATTTGTTTTAGCAGCACTTTTAATTGTTGTAGATTTTATTATCTATTATCCGTTTGTAAAAGTATACGATAAGCAGATTCTTGAGGAAGAACGTTTAGGAAAAACAAACGATGAATTAAAAGAAAAAGTTGCTGCAAATTTCAACACTAAAAAAGCAGATAACATTCTTGAAAAAGCTGGTGTTGTTCAAAATAATATAACGAAAGAAACAAATGTACTTGTATTATGTGCTGGTGGAGGGACAAGCGGACTTTTGGCCAACGCTTTAAATAAGGCGGCAAAAGAACATAATGTTCCAGTTAAAGCTGCAGCAGGTGGATATGGTGCACACCGTGAAATACTTCCTGAATTTGATTTAGTTATTCTTGCACCGCAAGTTGCATCAAATTTTGAAGATATGAAGGCAGAAACTGATAAATTAGGAATTAAGTTAGCAAAAACCGAAGGGGCTCAATATATTAGTTTGACTCGTGACGGTAAAGGTGCATTAGATTTTGTACAAGCACAATTTGAAGATTAATTAATATATTTTAATACTAAGAGAGGTTTAATTATGTCAAAAAAATTACCAGAAGATTTTATTTTCGGTGGAGCGACAGCAGCATATCAGGCTGAAGGTGCAATCAAAACTGATGGGAAGGGACCAGTTGCATGGGATAAATTTTTAGAAGAAAACTATTGGTATACGGCAGAACCTGCGAGTGATTTTTATCATCAATATCCAGTCGATTTGAAACTTTGTGAAGAGTTCGGTATAAATGGAATAAGAATTTCAATTGCATGGTCAAGAATTTTTCCTGAAGGTTATGGCAAAGTGAACCACAAAGGAGTGGAATTTTACCATAAATTGTTTGCAGAGTGTAAAAAAAGAAATGTTGAACCATTTGTAACACTTCATCATTTTGATACGCCAGAAGTTTTACATTCAAATGGAGATTTCTTAAATCGTGAAAATATAGAACATTTTGTAGATTATGCTAAATTTTGTTTTGAAGAATTTACTGAAGTAAACTATTGGACAACGTTTAATGAAATAGGACCTATTGGCGACGGACAATATTTGGTTGGAAAATTTCCGCCAGGAATAAAATATGACTTTGAAAAATTGTTTCAGTCACATCATAATATGGTTTTGGCACATGCAAAAGCAGTAAATTTATTTAAGCAAAATGGATACAATGGGGAAATAGGAATGGTTTGTGCATTGCCGACAAAATATCCTTATGATCCAAGCAATCCTAAAGATGTGAAAGCCGCAGAACTGGACGATATTATTCATAATAAATTTATTTTGGATGCTACTTTTAAAGGTGAATATTCAAAAGAAACAATGGATGGTGTGAATCATATTTTAAAAGTTAATGGCGGAAAATTAGATTTAAGGGCAGAAGATTTTGAAGAATTGAAAACTGCAAAAGATTTGAACGATTTTCTTGGAATAAACTATTATATGAGTGACTGGATGGCTGAATATGATGGTGAAACTGAAATTATTCACAATGCAACAGGAAATAAAGGAAGTTCTAAATATCAGATAAAAGGGGTAGGCCAAAGAAAAGCCAATGAAAGTATCCCAAGAACTGACTGGGACTGGATAATTTATCCGCAAGGTCTTTATGATCAAATCTCAAGAGTTAAAAGAGATTATCCAAATTACAAAAAAATCTATATTACTGAAAATGGTTTAGGCTATAAAGACGTTTTTGAAGATAATACAGTATATGACGATGCAAGAATAGATTATATAAGACAACATTTGGAAGTAATTTCAGATGCAATAAAAGATGGAGCAAACGTAAAAGGCTACTTCCTCTGGTCACTAATGGACGTTTTCTCATGGTCAAATGGTTATGAAAAACGTTACGGACTATTTTACGTAGACTTTGAAACACAAAAGCGTTATCCAAAGAAAAGTGCCTATTGGTATAAAAAAGTATCAGAAACAAAAGAAGTTTAAAAAATTTATATATTTGAATTTTTTCGTGTGAGAGTGTAAAAGCTCTCACATTTTAATTTATTTTTAGAGTGACAAACCCTGTAAAATTATTATAACAAAAAAATACTTGACAAAAAACGATTACTGTTGTAAACTATATAATGTAAAAAGATTACAAACGTAAACATTAAAGGAGGTGAGAACGTGAAAAAAAATTGCAGAATCGATAAAAAACAGCATATAACCGATGCAGAATGGGAAGTAATGCGAGTTGTGTGGGCAAATAGCGAAGTTACGAGCAAGTTTGTGGCAGAGGTGCTTTGTGAGAAAATGAACTGGAAACAGGCTACAATAAAGACGCTGTTGAATCGGCTGCTGGAAAAGAATATTTTGAAAAAGAGGGAAATTGGGAACAAGTATATTTATTTGACAGATTTTACAGAAAAGGAAGTTGCTAACAGTTATATATTAGGAACTTTTGATAAAATTTGTAAAACGAAAGTTGGAGAAATGATAGGGAAAGTTATTGAGAACAGTGAACTGAGTTTTGACGACTTGGATTTGATTTTAAAGGCTGTAGAGGAAAGGAGGAAAACGGCTGTGGAAGAAGTTTTGTGTGATTGTGTTGAAGGGCAGTGTAATTGTGAGCATAATGGACATAAGCATATTTAAGATATAGTGTACTAAATGAAATCACAAGAGTAATTTGTTATTTTAGTAATAGACTTGTTAGGAAAACTGTAAGTGTTAATAAAGTAAGGTATTATGAAGTAAGGAGTTTTAACTCCTTCTCAAAATAAAAAGAAGAACATATTTAGTAAGTATAAAATTTGATAACTGGAGGTATAGAATGAATATTCTAGCGGGAAAAACTAAATACGAATTCGGTGTGAATAGAATTTTGAATGAAACAAGTAACCAATTAGATTTTGAATCAATAAACAAAAGACTTAATTATATTGAAAATAAAAAAGGAAATCAGCTAAGTTGTATGAGAAATATAGGTTTCTCATATTTACAACTATCTTCAAAAAAATTATTTGTAGAAAAGGATATAAAAACTTGTAGATATTATTGCTATATAATTGCTAAATTGGAATTTTTATCAAAACCATTAGATGAGAAAGTATTTTTGGATAATTCAGATTTATTTTATATGCTGATGTCAAATAATCCTGATTTTATAGTGTTTTTAAAAAATAATATAGAGGAAATACAACCTAATGATTATGATTCAGAAAAAGATATTTATAAAAATTTAACTAATACATATGGAGATTTTTTTATAACAAGGACAACTTTATTAGCAATGATTGGTGATTTTGAAGAAGTGAAAAAGCGATGTTCAGTATATTTGAAAAAATCTAAAAATTTTAGAGATAGTTATTATAGATACCGTGTTTATGGAATGGAATTTTTGAAGGCTTTAGCATTAAAGGATATTGAAAAAATGAAAGAAACGATAGATATGATGATGATGCCTAAAATAGCAAAGGTATTGGTTAAAGATCGTATTACTAACTATAGTTTTTATTTACATATTTATGTTATAATATATGCAAAAATAGCATTGCTTCATGGATTTGATTTAGGTATAGACAATGAAGTTGCCCCTAAAGAAATAATTGATAATACTCCATTAGAAAGTTATGAAGATCCATACGATTTTATGAAAAAATTTGATTTAAAAACAATAACTCCAAAAGAATGGAGAGAATGGACAGAAAGTTATTCAACATTTATACCAATTGATTAAGAGGTGATAAGATTATGTCAGAGATAATAGACTTTTACACAAGAATTAAATATAAAAAAGATAATATGATAAAAGAAGATGATATACTGGATGATTTGGATATCTATGATGCTATACTAGAACTTGAATATGATACAATTGTTTATTATGATGAAAAACTTCTAACATTACAGGGACGTGCCAATTGGAGTTATGCAAGAACTTTTTCTCCAAGTCAGGAAAGAAATGAACTTCAAGAAGTTGCAAAAGATAAAGGAATAGATAATTTATACTATATTTTTTGCAGTTATTCACTATCAATGGGAATAGTGTATGGGATCATAAATTTTGATATTAATAATAATGCTATTTATGAAAAAATTTTTAAGAAAGAAAACTATGAAGAAGTTTTAGAAAAATTAGCTCCTGGATTAGTTAAAAAATTTCAAGTGCTTAACGAAGAGGAAGAAGAGTATACTGATGACGGTAAAGATCTTGATGATATTGTGGAAGAAATGGATGATAAAATAAGCAAGTACTGCTATCAAGAATTTATTAAATTTATAAATGAAACAAAGTTAGAGGAATTAGATTTTAATTGTTAATGAATTTTTGAAAAAATGAAAGGAGCATAACATGAAAACAGAAAATTATACAGTAACTGGAATGAGCTGTGCATCTTGTGCCAATGCTGTGGAAAAGGCACTTAATAAAAATAATAATATTAATGCTTCAGTTAATTTTGCAACTGAAAAATTGAATATTGAATATGATGAGAAGAAGTACAATTTTGATAAAATTAGGGAAATAGTGGAGTCGGCTGGGTATGGACTGGTTGAGGATATGACAGAAGATAAAAAGATGGAACTTTATCAAGAGAAAATAAAAAGCTTGAAAAATCGATTAATTTTGGCAATTATTTTTGTTGTTCCACTTTTGTATATTTCGATGGGGCATATGCTTGGGGCAGTACTTCCTGAATTTTTGAATCCTAAGGTAAATCCGCTTAATTTTGCTTTGGCACAGTTTGTGTTGACTTTGCCTATTATTTATGCTGGGAGAGATTTTTTTTCACATGGATTTAAAAATTTAGTAAGAAAATCTCCAACAATGGATTCATTAATTGCTATTGGGTCAACGGCGGCGGTACTCTATGGAATTTACGCAACTTTTGGAATTGTAATTGTAGACCCTGAAGCACATATGGATTTATATTATGAGTCAGCTGGTGCAATTATTACGTTAATCTTGTTTGGAAAACTGCTGGAGGCAAAAACAAAAGGTCAAACTTCATCGGCAATAAAAAAACTTATCGGACTTCAACCTAAAAAGGCTAAAATTATTGAAAATGGAGCGGAAAAGGAAGTTCTGATTGAAAACTTAAAAGTTGGAGATATTGTTATTGTGAAGCCGGGAGAAAAAATTGCGGTGGATGGAAGAATTGTGGAAGGGGCGACTTCTGTTGATGAGTCAATGTTGACAGGAGAAAGTTTGCCAGTAAGCAAAAAAGTTGGAGATAAGGTTGTTGGAGGAAGTATAAATAAAAATGGAAGTATCAGATTTGAGGCGACTGAAATTGGTAAAAATACAGTTTTGTCACAAATTATAAAGCTGGTTGAGGAGGCACAGGGTTCAAAGGCTCCTATTTCTCGAATGGCAGACATTGTGTCGGCATATTTTGTGCCGATTGTTATTGGGATTGCGATAATTACAGGAATTGCTTGGTTTCTGAGTGGAAGTGGATTGGTTACTGCATTGTCGTTTTTCATCGCTGTACTTGTAATTGCGTGTCCGTGTGCATTGGGACTTGCAACACCTACATCAATAATGGTTGGAACTGGAAAAGGGGCTGAAAACGGTATCCTTATCAAAAGTGGAGAAGCTCTTGAAACAGCATACAAAATAAAAACAGTTGTATTTGACAAGACTGGTACGATTACGAAAGGAAAGCCTATACTTACTAATTTGATTGCTTATGGGAAATATAATGAAAATGAATTGTTAAAAATTGCTGCAAGTGTGGAAAATGATTCAGAACACCCATTGGCAGAAGCAATCGTAAACGAAGCAAAAGAGAAAAATATTGAAATTAAGCCGTATGAAAAATTTAGGGCAATGCCAGGTTACGGTATTCGTGCAACATTTGAAGGCAAGGAAGTTCAAATTGGAAATAGAAAATTGATGGAAAATCGAAAAATCAATGTGGAAATTTCTCAAAAAGATTATGATATTTTGTCGAATGAAGGAAAAACGCCAATGTACATTTCGATTGATAACGAATTGGCAGGACTTGTTGCAGTTGCAGATGTTATCAAGGAAACAAGCAAGGAAGCTATAGAAAAACTGAAAAAAATGGGAATCAAGACAATAATGCTAACTGGAGATAACGAAAAAACTGCCAAATTTATCGCAAAACAAGTGGGAATAGATGATGTAATTTCAGAAGTGCTGCCTAATCAGAAATCTCAAAAAGTAAAGGAACTTCAGGAAAAAGATGAATTTGTTGCAATGGTTGGAGACGGAATTAACGATTCACCAGCACTTGCTCAGGCAAACGTTGGAATTGCGATAGGAAATGGAACAGATGTTGCGATAGAATCAGCTGATATTGTCTTAATTAGAAACGATTTGAGAGATGTTGCGGGTTCAATAGCATTAAGTAAAGCAACAATCACAAATATAAAGGAAAATCTATTTTGGGCATTCTTTTATAACGTACTTGGAATACCATTTGCCGCTGGAATATTTTATGCATTTTTCAATGGACCAAAATTGGATCCTATGATAGCGGCTTTTGCAATGTCATTTAGTTCAGTATCTGTTTTGGGTAATGCTTTAAGATTGAAATTTTTTAAAGTGAAATAATATTTCGGAAAATAGATTGAATTTGATGACATATTTATGATATTATTTTTATAAGATGTAAGTAATATGGAGACAAAATTAAGAAATTTAACAAAGAAAGTTGAGAATAAATCAGTAAAAATTGCAGAAGATAAGGAATTGGAAATAATTTCTTCTAAAGTTTTGAAGAAGTATAAAAAAACATTTGAGAAATTGACGAAATGATTCCTGTATAAAAAAATATAAAATTTTAGTATTGATTTTTTTTTGAAAAATGATATAATATTTTTGAATAAAAAACAATCTATATGCTTATAGAAAAAATGCGGAAAATCCCTCGTTCTTAATTGAATGGGGGTATTTTTTATGATATAATATTCTGTCGATTAAGCTCCGCAAACTTAAACGACAACAAAGCATATAGATTTGGGGTGGTCAAGATGATTAATCAAGACTGGACTGTTTTATTGGCTATAATCATTCTTTTCTTAATTTTTAGCCATCAAAGATAGTCAGCTTGAATTGATTTTCTCCTACCTTTGCCCACTGGTTATTTATAACTAGTGGGTTTAATTTTTAATTTTTTAATAGGTAAGAAAATATTGGAAATTGTTGATAAATTAAATATAACATTTATTAAAGTTAAAATTTTATTGTTGACAATTTTGGAAAATTATATTAAAATAAATTGTAATGATTACAAAATTAAATAAATTATTATGAAATAAATAAAAATTAAATTTGGAGGTATGGAAAATGGATTTTAGCTTGAATCTTGGTGCTTTAAATGAAGGGAAATTAGCAAAAATTGATGAAAATAAGCTTTATGATGTAACTGTAGTTGGTTCTGGGCCTGCGGCTGTCTCTGCAGCAATTTATGCGGCTAGAAAAGGGCTTAATGTAGCGATGGTTGGAGTGAAAATTGGTGGACAAGTTCTTGATACAAATGAAATTGAGAATATTATCGGAACTGTTTTGACAACTGGAGCTAAATTTGCAGAAACTTTGGAAAAACATTTAAAAGAGCATGAAATTGCATTTAAAGAAGGGCATTTAGTAAAAGAGATAAAAGAAGATGGAAAAGATAAGATCTTGGTAACTGATGATGGAAAAAGTTATAAAACAAAAACAGTTATCGTAGCAACTGGAGCAAAACCTAGAAGTTTAAATATCCCTGGAGAGGCTGAATATGTTGGTAAAGGAGTGCATTACTGCTCAACTTGTGACGGACCTTTTTATAAAGGGCTAGATGTGGCTGTAATTGGTGGAGGAAATTCAGGTGTAGAAGCAGCGCTTGATTTATCTGGAATTGCAAAATCAGTTACATTAATCGAATTTATGCCAGAATTAAAGGCAGATAAAGTTCTACAGGAAAAATTAGCTGAGCAGCCAAATGTAAAAACTATTTTAAATTCTGCAACAGTTAAAGTGAATGGAAATGAATTTGTTGAAAGCATTGTTTATAAAAGTAGAGAAACTGATGAAGAAAAAACATTGAATGTAGAAGGTATGTTTGTGGAAATTGGGTTGTCACCAAGAAGCGAAGTTGTAAAAGACTTGGTTGAAACAAATAAAATTGGAGAAATTGTAATTAATCCTGAAAATAATTCAACTTCTGTAGCTGGAATCTTTGCTGCGGGAGATGTTACAAACATCAGACAAAAACAAATTATTATTGCAATGGGAGAGGGTGCAAAAGCTGCATTAGGAGCATTCGAATATCTAATTACAAAATATTAATTATTAAAAAATAGGGAGTCAAGGAACTGCCCTATTTTTATTTAAAAAGAAGTAAGTATAAAGTTACTAATATAGTTAATTAATAAACATATTTAAAGTAATAATATTAAAAAATCTTTATTTTCATCATTATCCATTTTCCAATTCTTTCCATCATTTACAGATTTAACAGTTATAGTTATTCCAATATAGTTAAAATGATTATATTCAAATTTTTTTAGTTTGTCTCAATATATTATACAATCTATGAATATCTAAAAGTTTTAGTTGTTATTTTTTAAAGTCTTAAGAATGTTGTAGCAAATTTAAAATAGATAATAAGTGTTACAGCATCTGAAATAGTAGTTATTAAAGGAGTTGCCATAACAGCTGGATCTGCTTTTAAAATTTTTGCTCCAAGTGGAAGCAATGCTCCTACTATTTTTGAGATTATTATTGTAAATACAAGAGTTATTGAAACAATAAAGGCGATTGTCGGATTTATTTTTTCTAAAGTAATTAGTCTTACAAAATTTAAAACTGATAGGACTATTGAAACCATAATACCTATTGAGAATTCTTTTTTAAGTACTTTGAATGCATCTTTTGGAGAAATTTCCCCTAGTGCTAGTGAACGGATTACAACAGTTGAAGATTGTGAACCAACATTTCCTCCGCTTGACATTAACATTGGAATAAATGCTGTCAAAATAATTGATTTTGCAAGTACTTTTTCATATCCCTGTATTATATTTCCTGAAATTGTATCAGAAATCATAAGGACTGCAAGCCATCCAATTCTTTGTCTTGCCATTGTAAAAACGCTTGTCTTTAAGTAAGAATCATCAGTGGAAGAAGTAATCCCTGCCATTTTATGAAAATCTTCAGTAACTTCCTGATCGACAACATCCATTACGTCATCTACTGTAATAATTCCTAAAATTCTGCCTTCATGATCTACAACGGGCATAACAATAAAATCATATTTTTTGAACAAATCTGCGACAACTTCCTGATCGTCATCTGTGTGAACACTTACAAATTTTTTGTTCATAATATCTTCAATTACTGTACTGTCTTTTTTTGCAATTAATTCTTTGAGTGAAAGTACTCCCTCAAGTTTTCCATTTTCACTTGTAACATAGCATGTATATATATTTTCTTTATCTTTTCCTGTTTTTCTTAATAATTCAATTGCTTCTGAAACAGTCATATTTTTTTGAAAATCGACATATTCAGTTGTCATAATGCTTCCTGCTGAATTTTCAGGATACTTTAATAGTTGATTTATTAAATGTCTATCTTTTTTATCAGTATTTTTCAATATTTTCTTTACAACATTAGACGGCATTTCTTCAATAATGTCAACAATATCATCAAAGTACAGTTCATCAAAGATTTCACGTGTTTCAATATCAGTCGATGCATGAATAATCATTTCTTGACGTTCTGAATCCAAATATGGAAATACATCTGCCGCTTTATCTTTTTTCAACAGTCTAAAAATCATTATCACAAGTTCAGGCGATTTGAACTGATTTAATATATCAGAAATTTCAACTGTATTTAATTCGTTTAATTGTTTTTTTATTTCGAAGTATTTTTTTTCTTTCAAAAGAGCTTCAATTATTTCTTTCATTTTTCCTCCTTACTTTCCTATTTTTTATTTATAGATACTTAATATTTATTTTATGATGTTGCTCAAAAATATAGCTGCGAATCTAAAATAGATAGTAAGAGTTAAGGCATCAAGTATTGTAGTTATTAATGGACCTGCCATTATTGCTGGATCCATTTTAAATGTTTTGGCAATGATAGGCAAGAAAGCACCTATTATTTTCGAAATTATAACTACAAAGACAAGAGTTACCGAAACTGTTATGGCAACATTCAAAGGAGTTTTTGTCAAAGATATAATCCTTAGAAAATTAATTGCTGCCAGAACAATGGCGACTATAAATGAAATAAGAAACTCTTTTCTTAGTATTTTAAAAGTATCTTTTATATTGACCTCTCCTAATGCTAAAGCACGGACTACAATGGTTGAAGATTGTGCTCCTGCATTTCCTCCAGTATCCATAAGCATTGGAATAAATGAGGAAAGTATAACTACAGACTGTAGTACATCCTCGTAACTTTTTATAATTCTTCCTGTAAATGTGGCAGAAATCATAAGCACAATAAGCCAGCTGATTCTCTGCCTTGCCATAGTAAAAGCGCTTGTCTTAAGGTAAGATTCCTCAACTGGTGAAATTCCGGCCATTTTATGAAAATCTTCTGTTGCTTCCTGTTCCACAACGTCCATTATATCGTCAATTGTAATAATTCCTAAAAGTCTATTTTCATCATCTGTAACTGGAAGAACAATAAGATTATATTTTTTTATTATTTCAGCAACTTTTTCCTGATCATCATTTGTGTGTACACTTATTACATTTTTATTCATAATACTTTGGACGGGAACGTCATCTTCACTCGTAATAAGTTCCTTTAAGGAAATTACTCCTTCTAGTTTTCTAACTTCATCAATTACATAACAAGTATAAACATTTTCCATATCTTCAACAGTATTTCTGATTTTTGAAATTGCTTGAGATACAGTCATGTCCTTTTTTAAATCCATGTATTCAGTTGTCATAATACTTCCAGCTGAATTATCAGGATATTTTAACAATTGGTTTATCAAATGTCTATCTTTCGCATCAGTATTTTTCAAAATCTTTTTTACTACATTTGACGGCATTTCTTCAATAATATCGACAATATCATCAAAATAAAGTTCATCAAATATATTTTTTGTTTCGACATCAGTCATAGTGTTAATAATCATTTCCTGATGGTCTGTATCCAAATATGAAAACACATCTGCTGCCCTGTTTTTGGAAAGTAGCCGAAAAATCATTATTAATTCAGAAGATTCAAACTGATTTAACAGTTCTGAAACTTCAACAGTATTTAATTCATTCAAATATTTTCTAATTTCAAAATATTTTTTTTCATTTATAAGTGTTTGAATAGTGTTGTTTTCCATTATTATCTCCTTTCTTTTTTGTAATTTGTTAAAGTTTTTTACTTCTTATGCAAATTAAAAATTAGGAGAATAACAACACGAAGAGCTTCCCTTTATTTGCATAGGTTAGTAAATTTTAGATTATTCAGTTTCTCTTCCGGGACTTCTTCGTTCAAAACATTCACCTCCATAAAATATAAAATCAGCATAAATTTCTAAAAAATGAACTTTATGCCCATAAAATTTTATCAGACAAACCAATGATTGTCAATAAATTTCTAAGAAATTTCTTTTAATAAAAAAAGGGACTCAATTTAAGAGTTTCCCTTTAATTGTAATTATTTATGCAGATAATAAAAATCAGTCTTTTACGTATATTTTCTTTACCCTTCCTGTATAAACTATATGAGGCTCTTCCTTTGTGTATAGTTTTTCAGGTATGTTCTTATCTATGAAGTTTTCAGGTTTTATATCATCTATATATAATTTTTCGGCTACAATAACTAATTTTGCTTCTTCAAATGCAGGCACACCATCTAAAAATATTGGATTAAATCCAACTTCTGCGATTTTGTCTACATCTCTTCCTGATTTTAATCCAAGTACATGAAGTTCCTTTTTATAACCATTAAAAAAACTTAAAGAAAAACAATTTTGCTCATCTACAAATTTTTTAGTATATCTTGTAGGTCTTATATAAACTGAAATAACAGGACCTCGCCAAAGGTATCCCATCATTCCCCACGTGACAGTCATTGTATTTATCCCGTTCTCATCTCCCGCCGTGACAAGACACCAGTCTTTACCTGTACTTGTAAAAGGATTTAAATCAAAATCCTGAATTTTAATCTCATGAAATCCCATTGTGAACACCTCCATAATTTCTCATTTTGTATTAAAATTTTAAATTAAATAGATTTAAATGTAGTATACCATAATAATCTACATATTACAAATATGAACTATTATTTTAGATTTTTCCCTTTTTATAAACTAGTGTTACTAAAAATATATTGTCAATTTTTAACAGTTGAATATTTTTATTTAAGAGTCTCCTATATTTCTTCATCTATAGTAGAAGCTTTTTAAAATAAAAAATGTAACTAACAGTTAAGTTAATTACATTTCTTTGCTTATTTTAGATAAATTTAATTAAACAAATTAATGTTTATGTCCGCAACCACAAGAATGTGAGTGCATATCGATTACCATACGTCCCTGAATTTTTCCTTCTTCCATTTCTTTAAAGATTTCAGGAGCTTCATCAATAGTTCTTGTTTGAACTACAGGAACAACCAATCCTTCTGCTCCAAATTGGAATGCTTCTTTTAAGTCTTCCCTTGTTCCAACAAGTGATCCGATTACTTCGATACCATCTAATACTGTTTTTACGATTGGCAAGTCCATAGTTTCTGATGGAAGTCCAACTGCAACAACTTTACCAGCGGCTCTTACTGAATCAATAGCTTGGTTAAATGCAACTTTTGATACAGCAGTAACTACAGCAATATGAGCCCCAAGTCCGCTTAATTCCTTAATTTTTGCAACAGGATCTTCTTTTTTACCATTTATAATATAGTCAGCTCCAACTTCTTTTGCAAGTGCTAATTTGTCATCATTTATGTCAATAGCAATTACGTGAGTATTAAATACTTTTTTAGCATATTGAACTGCCAAGTTTCCTAATCCTCCTGCACCGTAGATTACTACCCATTGTCCAGGTTGAGGTTTTCCAACTTTTATTGCTTTATAAGTTGTAACTCCTGCACAAGTGATACTGCTGGCTTGAGCTGGATCTAATCCTTCTGGAACTTTTACTGCATAATCAGCTGTAACTATACATTGTTCAGCCATTCCTCCGTCAGCAGAATATCCTGCGTTTATTACATCTCTACACAATGTTTCTTGTCCATTGATACAGTATTCACATCTTCCACAACCTTCAAAAAACCAAGCAATACTTACTCTATCTCCAGGTTTTAAAGATGTTACACCATCTGCAACTTCTCTTACAATTCCAATTCCTTCATGTCCCAAAACTCTTCCAGGAACTTTTCCAAAATCTCCATGAGCCACATGTAAATCAGTATGGCAAACACCGCAATATTCCACATCAACTAACGCTTCTCCCGCTTTTAGTCCTCTTAATTCTTTTTCTACAACTTCTATTCCAGTTCCTTCTTGATTAACTACTACCGCTTTCATTATACTATTTCCTTTCAGCTTTTTAAATTCATATTGATATATGTGAATATGTTCATATAATAATATATACCTCATAAATTTAAAAAAGTCAAATATTTTTTAATAATTTTTTTATAATTTGAGATGTTAAAGTAATATATAAAAGAAGAAACACCTAGTAAAAATAATACATCAAAATTTCCTAAAAATTAGAAATTATCATTATTATTTGAAATTAAAATTTTAAGTGATAAAATTATATCTATTATCGAAATTATTGGTAAAAGAAAAGATGAAAAAATTGAATAAAATTTTTGTTATAATTTCATTTTTTGAATCTTGACAAAAGGAGAAAACAAGTTATACTTACTAATAGATAGTAAAGAAATGTTTCGGAGGTCAAAATGACGTATACAAATTTAAGAGATACTTTGCAAAATAAAAATGTTGCTAAAAAAGTTCAAGAATGTATTGAATATACAAATATAAATTTAGAGGAACTAAAAAAGCTTGATGGTGGAGCGTATGATATTGATTTAGGAATAAAAATGCATGTAAATGCTTACGAAACTGGCACAGAGGAAGATAAAATCATGGAAACCCATCTAAAAAATTTGGATGTACAAATAATGCTTTGTGGAGAGGAATATGTGGCATTTAACACTTCAAATAATATGAAAGTTGAGAAAATAGAAGAAGAAAAAGATTTAGTTATTTACTCAGGTAATGTTTTATTTAATGTTCTGTTAAAAGAGGGAGACATTTTAATTCTGTATCCAAATGATGTGCATATGCCAGGATTAAAAGTGAAGGAATCAAAGAAAATAAAAAAACTTGTCTTTAAAGTACCATTAAAGGAACTTTAATTTTTTATTTTTAATTAAAATAATTTTAGTCTTTATTAGACCTGTTTGATAACGATATTAAATTTGAAAATACAATGAGATAAATATTTCTCTAAAAGGATTGAGACATCTTACTTAGAGATAAAAAATATAAAGTTGCCGAACAAGTCTATTATTATTTCAAGTTTTGCTTAGATGTATCTAAGTTATTATTAAATTAAAAAAACTTTTGTTTTAAAGTAATCATTTTTTGGAAAGGAGGGAAAAAAGTGAATGTAAAAAAGGTTTTTTCGGATGAATTACCATCATGCTATGCAGTTAATCGTATTCAAAAAGATGATAAAGATTATTTGCTGGTGGCATCAGAAGTTGAAAATTCTTGTTTTGCTTATGATATAAATGATAATTTTTCAAAAAAAATTGTCTGGGATACTGTAGGTGGGACAATGAGCATTATTCAAGTGCCAGGTACGCTGGATTTCTTAGCAACTCAAAAATTTTATCCAGGTTTCAATTCAAAAGAATGTCAAATTGTTTATGGAAAATATAAAGATGAAAAATGGGAAGTCAAAAAAATTTCAGATTTTCCGTATTTGCATAGGTTTGATTTGATAAAACAAAAAGATGGAAAAATATTATTTGTTGGTTGTACGATTGCAAATTCTAAAAAATTTGTCGAAGATTGGTCTGATAAAGGTAAAATTTTTGTTGGTGAATTTGATTTAGGTAGTGCAGAATTAACAAATTTGAAAGAATTGCCGTTAAGATTGTTAAAAAATCATGGATATTATGAAGTTCAAAAAGAAGGATACTCACTTATTACAGCTGTGGAAGGAATTGTGAAATTAACTTATCCTGAGTATTCAGACACAGAAGACTGGAGACTTGATATAATTTTTGGCGAAGAAACGAGTGATATTGTTCAAGTTGATTTGGATGGCGATTCTCAAAAGGAAAATGTTATAATTCAAGGATTTCATGGAGATACACTTAGAGTTTTTAATGAAGATTTTTCAAAAGAATTATATAAATATCCAGACCCAACAGAGTTTGGACATGCTATCTGGGGTGGAAAATTACAAGGTAAAAATGTATTTTTGTATGGTTATAGAAGTGGAAAAGCTGATTTGTCGCTGTTTAGTTATGAAAATGGAAAATTTGTTCAAAATATAATTGAAGAAAAATGTGCATCAAGTAATGCAATAGCCTTTGAAAAAACTGGAAAAGCATATGTATTTTCGGCAAATAATGGAAATCATAAAGTGACGCTTTATGAAATTTCAGAAATTTAAAATTTTAGTGATAAATAAAAATATAGGAGGTATCAAATGGCAAAAGAAAAAGTATTAGTAACAGGGATTGTACCAAAAGAAGGACTTACAGAATTAATGGAAAAATTTGATGTGACTTATTCAGAAGAACCTTTCACTAGAGAATATGTGCTGGAAAATCTTCATAAATATGATGCACTTTTATTGATGGGGCAAAAAGCAGACAAAGAGCTTATAGAAGCTGGAGAAAATTTGAAATTAATTTCTTTAAATGCGGTAGGGTTTGACCATGTTGATATTGAATTTGCAAAAAGCAAGGGAATTGTAGTTTCAAATTCACCACAGGCAGTGAGAGTTCCTACAGCGGAAATGACTTTTGCACTGTTGCTGGCCGCAGCAAAAAGATTGGCATTTTACGATAAAATCGTAAGAGATGGAAATTGGATTGATCCAAGTGAAAGAAAATATCAAGGATTATCATTGGAAGGAGCAACTTTAGGAGTTTATGGATTTGGAAGAATTGGACAAACAGTTGCAAAATTAGCTCAAAGTTTTGGTATGAAAGTTTTGTATCACGACACTTTTAGACTTAGTGAAGAGAAGGAAAAAGAATTAAATGTAAAATATGTTGAGTTTGATGAGTTATTGGGAAATTCTGATGTAATAACAATCCATGCTCCTGGATTACCTACTACAAAAGGTAAATTTAATAAAGAAGCGTTCAAAAAAATGAAAAATAGAAGCTACCTTATAAATGCCGCTCGTGGACCAATTGTAGTGGAAGCTGATTTGGTGGAAGCGCTCAAAACAGGAGAAATTGCCGGAGCAGGGCTTGATGTGTTTGAGTTTGAACCTAAAGTTTCAGAAGAATTAAGAGCCTTAGACAGTGTGATTATGGCACCTCACGCTGGAACAGGAACTGTTGAAGGAAGAATAACTTTGGCAAAAGAAGCAGCTGACAACATTATTGAATTTTTTGCAGGAAATGCAAGAAATGTAGTAAATCCGTAAAAAATTAAAATAAAAATTTTAAGGAGAAAATTATGTTAAAAGTATTTAGTGATATATTTAATACGCTGGGACCAGCAGTAGTTGTACCTATAATGATTTTTGTAGTAAGTGTAGCACTTGGAGTACAAGTTAAAAAATCTATTATGAGCGGACTTTATGCAGGTATTGGTCTTACAGGATTTGGATGGGTAATAGGAAGTTTTGCGCCAGCAGTAACTCAGTTAGTTGATCAAATGGTAAAAGCTACAGGATTAAAGTTGGAAGTTGTGGATATGGGTTGGCAAATGGGTTCTAAACTTTCATTTTCAACAACTATTGGACTTTCATTTTTTGTATTTGGATTATTAATTGAAATTCTGTTATTTGTAATTGGAGTAACTCGTGTATTTGTTCCATCAAATTTATGGAATAATTTTGGATATATGATTTGGGGAGCAATGGCATATCAATTTACTCAAAATTTTGCATTGTCATTTGCATTTATGATTTTTATGTTACTTTACTCACTGCTTTTATCAGAAACAGTTGCTGATAGATGGTCTGAATATTATGGAGTTAAAAATGCAACAATCAATTCAATTCATAATGTAGAATCATTAGTTCCAGCGATTATTCTTGATCCTCTGTGGAATTTATTGGGACTTCACAAATCAAAATTAAATCCAGAAACATTAAAGAGAAAATTGGGAGTTTTTGGAGAACCGACAATGCTTGGAGCAATTTTAGGACTTATTATGGGAGTTTTTGGGAATATAAAATCATTAGGAACTTTAGCTGCCTGGGGACAAATTTTAGGATTTGCTGTTGCATTATCAGCTGTTATGACAATATTTCCATTGATTACAGGAGTATTTGCAAAAGCGTTTGGACCACTTGCAGAAGCAGTTGAAAAAAATAAAAAGCAAGATGCTTCAAATGAACGTGAAACTGATAAAAGAAGATGGTTTATTGCAGTTGATGATGGAGTAGGATTTGGAGAACCTGCAACAATTATCGCAGGAGTGTTATTAATTCCTGTTATGGCAATACTGTCATTTGTTTTGCCAGGAAATAAGACATTGCCAATGGTTGATTTAATCGCAATTCCTTTTATAATTGAAGCAATGATAGCTGTTACTAAAGGAAATATTTTAAAAACAATATTAAATGGAATAATTTGGCTAAGTTTAGGACTTTATGCAAGTAGTTTTATAGCACCGTATTATACAAGTGCGGCAATTGCAACAAAAGCTTTACCTGCAGGGGCAGCATTAATAGCAAGTTTTAATTTGACAGCTAGACCGCTGAATGCACTAATTTTCTTTGCTTGGATTTCAGGAAATCCTATATTAATAGGAATTACAATAGTTGTATATCTAGTAGGACTATTCTTTTTAAGAACAAAACGAGAAAGTATCTATGCTTATTTGAAAAAAATGGCTGATAAAAACAGTGGATTTGAAGGAAGTAAAGAAAAAATATTTATGGGACAAGATTAAATTAGAAAAATTGAATTATAATTATGTAATTAAAGGAGAAAAAATATGAAAAAAATAGATGCACATGCACATATTGTAAAAGCAGTTGCTGGATTCAATAAAAAAGGGAGAATGACTCCGCTTGGAAATGGAAAAGTAATATGGGATGATGGAGATGTAACTCAGTTATTTCCTGAAGGTTATGGAGATACAGAATTTACAGCAGAATCATTTTTAAAGTTGCTGGATGAAAATGGTATTGAAAAATCTGTACTTTTACAAGGACATTTACATGGATATCAAAATTATTACACTTATCTCACAATAAAAAAATACCCAGAAAGATTTATAGGAGCCTTTTCAGTAGATCCTTATGCTAAGGAAGCGCTTGAAATTACTAAAAGATATGTAGAAGTTTTAGGGTTTAGAGCAATAAAATTTGAAATAAGTGAAGATGGAGGAATTCATGGATATAGAAATACAAATCCATTTAGACTAGATACAGATCCGTTTGTAACAAGATTATTTAACTATTTGGCGGATTATCCTGGATTTGTTGTTACAGTAGATTATGGTAATTGGGATCAAATAAGCCATCAGCCACAAGCGATTGCAAATCTTGCAAAACTTTATCCTAATATTGATTTTGTAGTTTGTCATTTATCATTCCCACATGCGGCAACTCCTGAAAGAGTGAGAGCGGATCTTAATATGTGGAAGGAATATCCTAATATTTATACTGATTTATCAGCTATTCAAGATATAGATAGTCCTGAAGATTATCCATTTCCAAATTCGTACAAAAATGTAACTATTGCAAAAGAAATTTTGGGAGCAAAACGACTTATTTGGGGAACAGATTCTCCTTGGTCTGCAACATTTAACACTTATAATGAATTAGCAACTTGGCTTGAAAATGTAGATATTTTTACAAAAGAAGAATTAGAGGATGTTTTCTATAATAATGCTCAGAGAGTATACTTTAAACCTGAAGCAGTAAAAGCTATAAAAGAATCTGTTGATTCTGCAACAGAAGGAATAGATATAAATATTTAAGAATTTTAAAATATTTAATTTGAAATACAAGGAGCTTTTGCTTCTTGTATTTCTTAATGTTGACTTTTTGTAAAAGGAGAATAGTTTATGAAATATTTTTTGAGTATAGATTATGGAGGAACAAACACAAAAGCTATTATTTTTGATGAAAATGGAAATGAAATTGGTGTCTCTTCTTTTCATACGATGAGAAAAGAAGTAAAACCAGATTACAGGGAAGTTGATTTAAAAGAAACTTCAGAAGCTATTTATGATTCGATAAAAAAAGTTCTAAAAAAATCAAATCTAACTGGAAGAGATATCAGTGCAGTCGCTTGTGTTGGTCACGGAAAAGGACTTTATGTACTAGATAAAAATCACAATGAATTTATGAACGGAATTTTATCAACAGATGGAAGAGCGGGAGAATTAGCTAATAAATTTGAAAATAAAATAAAAAAAATATGGAATAAGACAAGACAGCATGTTTTTGGCGTTCAAAATCCGGTATTGTTACGTTGGTTAAAAGAAAACGAACCTAAAGCTTATAATAATATAGGAGCAATTTTATCTGCAAAGGATTATGTTCGTTTTAAACTAACTGGAAAAGTAAATCAGGAATATGGAGATGCTTCGGGAAATCATTGGATTAATTTTGAAAAAGGAGCCTATGATGATGAAATTTTAGAATTTTTTGAAATTCCTGAAATGAAAGAAGCACTGCCGCCATTAGTTGATTATAATGAAATTGTCGGAGGAGTTACAAAAGAGGTTGCTGAAATTACAGGGCTTTTAGAAGGAACTCCTGTTGTAGGTGGATTATTTGATATTGATGCTTGTGCAATAGGTTCTGGAGTTTTAGACAGCTCTACATTTAGTGTTATTGCAGGAACTTGGAATATAAATACTTATCCATCGAAAACACCTGCATCATATGAAAGCGGTCAAATGAACTCGTATTTTCCAAATCGAGATTTTTTAGTAGAAGAATCGAGTCCAACTTCTGCTGGAAATCTAGATATTATTTTAAATATGCTGATGTCTGAAGAAATGTCCAGCCTAAAAGAAACAGAAAGTATTTATATTGGACTTGAAGCATTTTTAAAAGATACCACGGCTTCTTATAGCAAAGTTATATTTTTGCCATTCTTGTATGGAAGTAATACCCGTACTGAGGCGCCATCATGTTTCTTGGGACTTACAGCGACAACTACAAAATTAGAAATGGTTCGTTCTGTTTATGAAGGAATTGTATTTTCTCATAAACAGCACTTGGATAAACTGGAAAAAAATTTAGGGAAAAGACCAGATGTAATTCGTATTTCAGGAGGCGGAACTAATTCAAAACAATGGTGTCAAATTTTTTCTGATATTTTAAATATTCCTGTTGAAACTTTAGAAGGAAGTGAGTTAGGTGGACTTGGTGGAGCGATTGCAAGTTATCAGGCAATAGAAAAAACTTCGTTGGAAGACACTATAAAAAAGATGGTTAGAATAAAAGACAGATACGAGCCTGTTGAAGAAGAACATAAAAAATATATAAAAAAATATGAAGTATATCAGGAAATCCTAAAAAGTATGGATACAACTTTTCATAGTTTAAAAAAATTAAATGAAGAATTATAAAAATTAAAAATATTATCCATTTGAAAAAGATAAAATAAGTGGGTAATATTTTTATTAGTTATAGAAATTTTTATCTTAACTTGCATATTGAGTATTGAAAAAATCTTTGTGTTTATAGTAGAAATATTTCATTACAATTAGTATTTCATTTCATATTATCTTAATTTATATTCGTAAAATTTCAATTTAACAATTTCATTAATTATTAGCTTTGTCAATATTTTTTGTATATTCAAATAAAAAAGAAAAATTGATTTTTATTAACTTATAAGATATGATTAAAAAATAAATAGGATGTAAGATTACTTAAAATTTTAAGTAGTCTTTTTTTGGAATAAAATATTTGTGATAATTGTTTTATTTGCTAAAAGAAAAATTATTTATATTTATTAAGAGATATGCTATAATAATTTTAAGTGAAATGAAAAATAAATTTATTTTGTAAAGAGGGCTGTTTTATGGATAAAGCAAAAAAAGAGCTGGTTATAATAACTGGAATGAGTGGGGCTGGAAAATCTGAGGCAATGAATTTTTTTGAGGACAGGGAGTACTTTTGTATTGACAATTTTCCTATTAATTTATTTCAGTATTTGAACGAGATATTTATTAGCAGTGAAAAGAGAAATCGGGTGGCAATAGCGATAGATGTTAGAAATCAGGAGTTTATAGAACAATTGACAAAACAGCTTGAAGTACTGGATAAAGAGGAAATTTTGCATACTATGATTTATCTGGATGCAAGAACAGATGTTCTTTTGAGCAGATATGAACTTTCCAGAAGAAAACATCCTCTAAATCTATATGATACATTACTTGCAAATATAAAAGCAGAACGTAAAATTATAAAAGATTTTATGGTAAAAGCCGATTTAGTGATTGATACAAGTACGTTATCGGTAAAGGAGCTTCAGGAAATTTTAGAAAAGGAATTTTCAGATCAAAGAAAAAAAATAAGCATCAATTTAACATCTTTTGGCTTTAAATATGGAATTCCACTAGATTTGCATTTAATGTTCGATTTACGATTTTTACCAAATCCTTATTACATTGATAATTTAAAAAATAAAACTGGAAATCATAAGGAAGTTCAGGATTATGTAATGGGACTGCCAGAAAGCCAAGAATTTTACAAAAAGCTGTTAGATATGCTTTTGTATCTAATTCCAAAATATGAAAAAGAAGGAAAATCTCATTTACGTATAGGAATTGGATGTTCAGGAGGACAGCATCGTTCAGCTACCTTCGTGAATAAACTTTATGATGACCTTTCACAAAGGATGGACTATCACATTGGAAAATTTCACAGGGAAGTGGGAGAGAAAAAAGAAATTTAATTTATTCAAAAATGTGAATGCAAATTATAAAATAATATAGAAAAAGAAGAAATATGGAAAAATTAAAAAAATTGAAAATTGAAGAAGAAATAAAATCACCAATTAAATATAAAGATATTCCGACACATCCAGGAGTTTATCTAATGAAAAATGCTCGAGGAAAGATTATTTATGTTGGGAAAGCGAAAAATTTGCAAAATCGGGTGAAATCTTACTTTATGAATGTAAATTCGCATAATCAGAAAACGCTGGAATTAGTCAAAAATATTAGGGATATTGAGTTTTTTATCTGTAAATCAGAAGTTGAAGCGCTTATTCTGGAAAATAACTTGATAAAGAAGAATAAGCCAAAATACAATATTTTATTAAAAGATGAAAAAACTTACCCATATATAAAGTTTACAAAAGAAAAATTTCCTAAAGTGGAAATTGTAAGAAGTACAAAAAAATTAAATGAAAATGCAGAATATTTTGGACCATATCCAATGGGAATATTTTTTGCAATGAAGTCGCTTATTAAGATATTTCCAGTACGAGACTGCAATCGAAGTATGGATAAAATAACAAAACCTTGTTTAAAATATTATATGAAAACTTGTCCTGCACCTTGTAAATACAAAGATATCGAAGATGAGTACAGTACAAATGTCAAAAATTTCAAGAATTTTTTGAAGGGACATTCTGACAAAGTTATTGAAATGCTGGAAAGCCGAATGAAAAAGTTTAGTGATGAAATGGAATTTGAGCGTGCAATTAGTGAACGTGAAAAGTTGAGCGTATTGAAAAAAATGCTTGAAACACAGATTATTGAATACAGCAAGGAAATTGACGAAGATGTGTTTGTGTTCGAGGAAAAAAGAGAAAATGTGTTTTTGTGTGTGCTGAATATTCGGGAAGGGAAGGTTATTAATAAAAATCATACAATAATTTCAATGGAGAGAAGTCAGGAGGAGAACCTGTTCGAGAGATTAATTACTTCGTACTATGAAAAAAGGAATATTCCAAAGCATATCATTTGTGATGAAAGATTTATGTCAAGCGAACTTTTAATAAAAGAATGGGCAAAAATTGAAAAACATAGGGAAATAAAATTTCATTTTCCAAAAATAAATAGCCGAAGATTACAACTGTTAGAAATGGGGTATTTAAACCTGCGTGAAGAAGTCGATAAATACTACAGAAAACGTCGTATGGTTCAGGAAGGATTGCGTAATTTGAAAAAAGAACTGCGGTTAAAAAGTTTGCCTTACCGAATTGAATGTTTTGATATTTCAAATATTCAGGGAAAAGATGCGGTTGCAGCAATGACGGTAGCACTGGATGGGGAAACTACGCCAAAGGAATACAGACATTTTAAGATTACTGTAAAAGACACACCTGATGACTTCTTAATGATGAGAGAAGCATTGACACGAAGATATTCCAAAATAGAAAATGACCAAATGCCCAATTTAATTTTAATAGATGGTGGAAAAGGACAGCTAGGTGTAGCTGTAGATGTGCTGGAAAAACTTGGAAAAATAGAGTATACCGATGTAATTGGAATTGCAAAAAGGGAAGAGGAAATTTTTAAAAGTTATGAAAGTGAGCCATATTTATTTGAAAAAACAGATGAAACATTGAAAATTTTGCAAAGATTGCGTGATGAAGCACACAGATTTGGAATTACACATCATAGAAAATTAAGAAGTAAACGAAATGTAAAAAGTGCATTAGATGATATTGCGGGAATTGGTCCAAAACGTAAAAAAGAATTAATAAAAAAATTTGGATTGATAAAAAATATACGAAATGCGACATTGGAAGAATTGATGGAAGTCGTGCCAGAAAATATTGCGATTTCTATAAAAGAAAATTTATAAAAATATTAGGAGGAAAAACTTGAAAAAATTAATAATTTTGATGTTGCTTGGATGCAGTATAACGAGTTTTGCTCTTTTTGATAAAATAAAAAAGGAGATAAAATGGAAGGAAGAAGAACAGCCACGATTTAATCAGGTAAAAGTGATGATTGATGGGGAAGAGAAAATGCGAAAGGTTATACCGGGGCGTTACGAGATAAAATTATTCGAAATTACTTATCCGACAGATTTGTTTGGAAAAAACAGATTTTACAATGAATTTAATACTTTCCTGAAAAATATAAAAAAAGGAAAGAAATATTCATTGCTTCTGGAAAATAGATTTTATCAGGAAATGCAGGATATAAAAATTGATCAGCTTTCAGAAGAGGAAAAAATATTAGAGCTGCCTGCATCTTCTTTGGATGAATATTATAGACAGCAGATGGTTGCAATGTCAAGCGGTGCTAATTTGACAGAATACCTTGGGACAGATCAGGAATATTTGAATAGACAGATTTATGTACTTTATGAACTTTTAAATAAAACTGATTTTAATCCCAAAAACGTTTATTCAGAACTGGATAAGGAGTTCTTGATTGAAGAGTTGAGAAACAATCGAAAAGAAGTTGTAGAAAATTTTGAAAAATCAAATGTTGAATTTTTTATAAAAGAAACTTATGAAAATTCAGGATTAAACAAGTTTAAAGATGATTCTGTGTACAAATTTGACAAAGATATTCTAATTTCTGATAAACTAGAAGATCAGGCAGTATTGCCAGAACTTCAAAGAAATGTTTATCTAACAGGCTTTCCTAACGAAATCATAGAAGAACTTGCGAAAAATCAGCTAAAATTAAAAAGAACACCATTACTACTTGAAAATAGTGAATATCATGGCTATACTTATAATGAAAACAATACAGTAGTATTTATAGGAGGAAAAAATCCAAAATATTATTACAAGGATTATAAGATAAATGTCGTGAAAAAGCCAATAGAAGTACTTAGTTTGCTAAAAACAAGTTCAAACTACTATGTATCAGACTTTTTTTAAAATTATATTTTTTATGTAAATAATAAATTTGTTTAATATAAAATCTTAAATCGTTTGTTTAAAAATTTCTGTTAATTTAAGAATAATTAAAAAAGTTTTTGAATGAATGATTTATGGATGAAAAAATATTGAATAAGGATAAATCTTAGAGAAGTAGGAGGAAAAATGAGCGGATATATTTTGGAAATGAAAAATATACGTAAAGAATTTTTGGGCGGAAAAATTGTCGCAAATGATGATATTACGCTAAAAGTAAAAAAAGGGGAGATTCATGCAATTGTTGGGGAAAATGGAGCAGGTAAGTCTACGCTTATGAAGATTTTGAATGGATTGTATTCTCCGACTTCTGGTGAGATTTTTTATAAAGGGGAAAAAATTGATATTGAAAGTCCTACGACTGCGGCAAACTTGGGAATTGGAATGGTTTATCAGCATTTTATGCTAGTTGATACATTGACAGTTGCTGAAAATATGGTTTTAGGATTTGAACCTAAAAAGGGTGGAGTATTTTTTGATTTGAATACTGCAAGAAAGAAGGTTAGGGAAGTTTCTGAAAGATATGGACTGAATATTGATCCAGATGCAAAAGTGTCAGATTTATCAGTTGGAATTCATCAGAGAATTGAGATTTTGAAGGTGCTATTTAAAGGAGCGGAGCTATTGGTGTTTGATGAGCCGAGTGCAGTGCTTACACCTCAGGAAGTAAAAGAACTTTATGAAATTATGAGAAATCTTGTAAAAGAAGGGAAAACAATAATCTTTATTTCTCATAAATTACAGGAAGTACTTGATTTATCAGATAATATTACAGTTATTCGTCGTGGAAGCGACGTTGGGGAACTAAAAACTGTGGAAGCTACAAAGGAAAAAATTGCCAATCTTATGGTTGGGCGTGTTGTGCTGTTCGAAGTGAAACGTCCGGATGTAAAACTTGGGGATGTAGTTGTAAAAGTTGAGAATTTGACAATAAAAAGTGGAGGCATTGAGAAAGTTAAGGATGTTTCATTTGAAATCCGTGAAGGTGAAGTGCTGGGAATAGCCGGAGTACAGGGAAATGGACAGACTGAACTTATTGAGGCTTTGGCAGGACTTATAAAAGTTGATGGTGGAACATATTTTATAGATAACGATGAGTTGGAAAATAAATCACCAAAACTTATTAAGGAAAAAGGACTTTCCCATATACCTGAAGACAGACATAAAAGAGCAACTATTGATGATTTTACTATAGAGGAGAATATGGCTTTAGGACTTCAGGATCAATATTCTAAAGGAATATTGCTAGATTATAGTGAAATTGAGAAAAAAACTAATGAATATATAGAAAAATACGATATTAGACCTACAGATGGAAAAATAAAATTTGGCGGACTGTCTGGAGGAAATCAGCAAAAAGTCGTTGTAGCAAGAGAGCTGGAACGTGAAAATAAATTTATTATTGCGGCACAGCCTACAAGAGGAGTCGATATTGGTGCAATTGAGATGATTCATAATACGATTTTGAATGAAAAAACTCAGAAAAAGGCTATAATGCTTGTTTCGGCAGAGTTATCAGAAATAATGGCGTTAAGTGACAGAATTGCAGTAATGTATTCGGGAAGAATTGTAGGGATTTTGGATAGAAAAGATGCAACAACAGAAAAAATAGGAATATTAATGGCAGGAGGGAAAATAGATGATTAAAAATAAGATAAAGGATTTTCTACCATCTATAATTGCAGTATTAATCGCATTAATTATTGGTGGAATGATAATGATAACAAAAGGTGTAAATCCATTTACAGCCTATACCGATATGATGCGAGCAGCTTTTTATCAAACTTCGCCAAGATCTCCATTATTTAGTGGACTTGCAAAGACATTATTTATTGCAACACCATTAATATTTTCAGCACTTGCCACAATGGTAGCCTTTAAAGCGGGATTATTTAATATAGGAATGCAAGGACAAATGATTGCAGGAGGACTTGCGGCTACTTTCTGGGCAATCACATTTAGAAATTATGTTTTTGGAAATGTGATTGTTGTAATAATTGTGGCTATAATTGCTGGATTTCTTTGGGCTGGAATAGCTGGACTGTTGCGTGCAAAATTTGGAGTAAGTGAAGTAATCAGTACGATTATGTTAAACTATATTATGATTGAAGTGCAAAATTTCTTGTTAAATGGGCCTTTAAAAGATCCTGCTTCACAAAATACACAATCTCCACGTATCTTTGAAGGAGCAAGATTACCGCTACTTTTTTCAAAAATTACAAAACAAAACTTAAATTTTGGTTTTATAATCGCAATTCTTCTGACAATAGGAATATTTTTCTTTTTCAAATATTTTAAAAAAGGATACGAAATAAAAGCTGTCGGACAAAGTGATACAGTTGCTGAAAATGCAGGAATCAATCCAAGACATATTATGTTTTTGGCAATGGGAATCGCTGGAGCATGTGCTGGACTTGGAGGAGCTGAACGTGTTTTAGGTGGAGCATCACAGTACACATACACTGAGTTAATAATGGGAGATTATGGATTTACAGGACTTGCAGTAGCACTTCTTGGAAAAAATAACCCATTTGGAATATTAGTTGCAGCGATATTTTATGCGGCACTTGAAGTTGGGGGACAAATGTTGCAGCAAAGATACCAGATTGATAAAGATATTGTATTTATTATACAAGCATTAATAATTATTTTCGTAGCGTCAGAAAATTTATTTAAATTTATGCTTAATAAAAAGAAAACGGTATAAATTTAATTATCAAATAAAAAATATTGAGTCAGAAAGGAAAAATAAAATGATTGTATTAAAACAAATATTTAATTTATTGCAACAAACAATAATAATAGCACCTCCAATTTTAATAACAGCTGTAGGAGCGTGTATTTCTGAAAAAAGTGGAGTTGTTAATATTGGACTTGAAGGAATTATGCTAAGTTCAGCGTTTGCAACAGCAGTTGTCAATATTGCTACAGGAAATCCATATTTAGGAATAATTTTTGGAGTGATAGTGGGGGTCTTAATCTCACTAATTCACGCAGTAATAAGCATTAATCTTAAAGGAAATCAAATTATAAGTGGAGTTGCAATAAATTTATTTGCAGCTGCAATCACTTCGTATTCTATAAAAGCCATCTATAAAACTGCTGGAAGTACTCCATTGGCAAAGTCATTGGCAAATCGTCCATTAATGATAATTATAATCTATGCAATCGCTATAGCAATGTATTTTTTCTTATATAAAACAGTTTTAGGATTGAGAATTCGTTCCGTGGGAGAACATCCGTTAGCGGCCGATACAGTTGGAATAAGTGTTTATAAGACAAGATACATCGCTGTGCTTATATCAGGTGCATTAGGAGGGCTTGGAGGGGCTTATCTTACAGCAGTATTGCTTCCATCTTTTTCAAACAATATGTCAGCAGGACGTGGATACATTGCCATGGCTGCAATGATTTTTGGAAAATGGAATCCATTAGGAGCAATTTTGGCAAGCCTATTATTTGCTTTCGGACAAGCATTTGCAGATGTCTCAAAAACAATCGGGTTACCAATATCTCAGCAATTTTTGACAATGATACCATACGTTTTGACTTTATTGGCATTAGTTGGATTTGTAGGAAAATCGAAAGCACCAAAAGCATCAGGATTGCCGTATGAAAAATAAAATTTGATAACAAAAAAGGAATAAAAATGTCAAAATCTTATCAGGAAATAAATGCAGAAACAATTGACCGTTGGATTGAAGAAGGCTGGGAATGGGGACAACCAATTAGCCATGAAACGTATTTAAATACCAAAAATGGTAATTGGGATGTTCTCTTAACGCCTGTAAATCCTGTACCTCACGAATGGTTTGGAAACTTAAAAGATAAAAAAATATTAGGATTGGCTTCTGGTGGTGGACAGCAAATGCCTATATTTACAGCTTTAGGTGCAAATTGTACTGTGCTAGATTATTCAGAAAAACAGCTAGAAGCTGAAAAAATGGTTGCAGAACGTGAAAAATATGAAATAGAAATTATCAAAGCTGATATGACAAAAAAATTACCATTTGCAGATAACAGTTTTGACATAATTTTCCACCCAGTAAGCAACTGCTACATTGAAAAAGTTGAACCAGTTTTTAAAGAATGCTACCGAATCTTGAAAAAAGGTGGAATTTTATTGTGCGGACTGGATATTGGAACAAATTATACTGTAGATGAAAAGGAAGAAAAAATCATTAATAGTCTTCCATTCAATCCATTAGTCAACGAAGAGCAAAGAAAACAGCTGGAAGAACAGGACTGTGGAATTCAATTTTCCCACACAATATCAGAACAGATAGGCGGACAATTAAAGGCTGGATTTAGACTAACAGATATTTACGATGATACAAATGGATTTGGAAGGTTGCATGAACTTAATATTGCAAGTTTTGTGGCGACAAGAGCAATAAAAGAATAAAAATATAAAAGGAATAATTAATATGAAAAAAATAATTTTTATATTTGTGGTATTTTCTTTAGTTTCTTTTTCGAAAAGTTCAGAAGTGATTATTTTAAAATTAGGAGAAAATTTTAGTAGTTGTGATAAAAAGCGTAGAAATCATTTAGACGAATTGAAAGATGAATGGGAAAAAATGAATGAAATATATAACAAATTAATTCAAAAATTTGATAAAAATAATAAATTAAAACAAAATTTAATTAATTCACAAAAGATATGGATAAAAAATTTATCCGAATCGAAAAATTATACTGGAGATGTTATTTTTCATGGTTTATGTTCAAGAGAAAAAGCTCAAACAATAAGAGAAATTAATTTAATACAACAAAGAATATTGGAATTAACAAATGAATATAAAAAATATTTAGATTAAAATAATAATTGAAAAAATCTGTTTCATAGATTGTAAAAAAAATTTGTGAAACAGGCTTTTTTGTCTTTAAAAATTTATTATTAATAAATAGCTTTTCTTTATTTATTTTTGCAGGATTGCTCATTGCCGCAAATCCTTATCTTGCAGTAAAAGTTTATCCTGATAATTAAAATTGTGGCAAGATTGCTACGCAATACCTATGGCTATACTATGTCTTTTATTTGCCCAACTCCGAAACTCCTCCTTTCAGTCGTCAGACAGTCGTAGTTGAACAAATAAAAGCTCCGTCGACTTATTAAAACTAAAGAATTTTTTTAACTGAAATAAAAACGAAGCAAAATTTCGTTAAAGAAAAAATAACTGTTTGAGATTTTGAAATAAATTTTAAATTATATTTGACTATTTGTATTAAAATAACTTTGATTCAAAATCGAGTTTTATTTTTTCTTTATAAGAAAGTTTTGCGTAAAGCGGGGTTGTAAGGGCATGGCGTTTGATGCCCTTACGTTAAAAAAGATTAAGAATATAAAATAAAAAAACTATTATTAATAAGAATAGTCTAAAGTAAAAAAATAAAAGAGGAATTGGTTTATTGAGGAGGAATTTTAGGAGAGAGGAACATTGAAGAAAATGAAAGACAACAAGATAAAAATTATTGGAGCAAGAGAGCATAATTTGAAGAATATTGATATTGAGATTCCTAAGAATGAGCTTGTCGTAATTACAGGGGTTTCGGGGAGTGGAAAGTCTTCGCTTGCGTTTGATACGATTTATTCGGAAGGGCAAAGAAGGTATGTGGAGAGTTTGTCTGCTTATGCGAGAATGTTTATTGGTCAAATGCAGAAGCCTGAATTGGATAGTATTGAGGGGCTTTCGCCTGCGATTTCGATTGAGCAGAAAAGTGTTTCTAAGAATCCTCGTTCAACTGTTGGGACAACTACGGAAATTTATGATTATATGAGGCTTTTATGGGCACATATTGGAGAGGCACATTGTCCAATTTGTCATCAGAAGGTGGAAAAACAGTCGATTCAGGAAATTGTAGATAATCTTGTGAATGGACGGAATGAAAAGGATAAGCTGATTGTATTGTCACCTGTTGTTATTGATAAAAAGGGGACTCATAAAAATTTATTCTTGAATTTGCAGAAAAAAGGATTTCAGAGAGTTCGGGTAAATGGAGATATTTTGGACTTGAATGACACAATTGACTTAGATAAGAATAAAAGACACAATATTGAAGTTGTTGTGGATAGGCTTGTTGTAAAAAAAGATGATAAGGAATTTTTGAGTAGAATTACAGAAGCTATTGAAACAGCGAGTGAGCTTTCTAATGGAAAAATTATTGCAAATGTAAATGGAGAAGATAACAAGTATAGTGAAAATTTTTCCTGTCCAAATCATCCTGATGTGATTTTTCCAGATGTTGTGCCAAGACTGTTTTCGTTTAATGCACCTTATGGGGCTTGTGAAGTTTGTAATGGACTTGGTTCAAGGCTGGAAGTGGATGAGAATAAATTAATTGTAGATGAAAATTTATCAATTAATGAAGGTGGAATTGTTTTTCCAGGAGCGACTACAAAAAAGGGGTGGAACTGGGATTTATTTACGGCAATGGCAAAAGCCCATAAAATCGACTTGGATAAAAAGGTGTCTAAATTGACTCGGAAAGAGAAGGATATAATTTTTTATGGAAGTAATAAGAAGTTTAAGTTTTCTTGGAGCGGGGATAGTTTTAGTTATAATGGAAATAGAGAATTTGAAGGAATTGTAAATGGTATTGAACGTCGATATAGAGAAACTGCTTCGGAGTCAGCAAAAGAAGAAATGGAAGTTAAATATATGACGGAGAGAACTTGTAAGACTTGTAAGGGAAAAAGACTGAAAGATGTTGTTTTGGCGATAACTGTAAACGATAAGAGCATTATTGACCTGACAGAAATAAGTGTTGTTGATGCGCTGAAATTTTATGAAAATATTACACTTACTGAAAAGCAGATGCAAATTGCGGCTGAAATATTGAAGGAAATAAAAGAGCGGCTGAAATTTATGATAAATGTGGGACTTGATTATTTGAGTCTTGCCAGAATGACAAAAACTCTATCTGGTGGAGAATCTCAGAGAATAAGGCTGGCAACTCAGATTGGAAGCAGGCTTACAGGTGTTATTTATGTGCTGGATGAGCCAAGTATCGGACTTCATCAGAGAGATAATGATAAATTGCTTGCAACATTGAAGGATTTACGAGATATTGGGAATAGCTTGATTGTCGTTGAGCATGATGAGGATACAATGAGGGAAGCTGATTATTTGGTTGACATAGGACCAGGAGCTGGAATTAATGGTGGAGAAGTCGTTGCGGAAGGTACTCCAAAACAGGTTATGAAAAATAAAAAATCATTGACTGCACAATATTTGAATGGGAAAATAAAAATAGAAGTACCTGAAAAGAGAAGAAAAGCCACTAAAGAAATTGTTTTGAAAAATGCGAAGGGAAATAATCTGAAAAATGTTACAGTACACATTCCACTAGAAGTATTTACTGTAGTTACAGGAGTTTCTGGAAGTGGAAAATCGACATTGATAAATCAGACACTTTATCCAGAACTTCACAATAGACTTAATAAAGGAAAATTATATCCGCTGGAAAATGGCGGAATAGAAGGACTTGAGCATTTAGAAAAGGTAATTGACATAAATCAATCGCCGATTGGAAGAACTCCTCGTTCAAATACTGCAACTTATACGAAAATATTTGATGATATAAGAGATTTATTTGCTCAGACAAACGATGCGAAAGTAAGAGGATACAGTAAAGGAAGATTTTCATTTAATGTAAAAGGTGGACGATGTGAAGCCTGTAGCGGTGCTGGAATTAATAAAATTGAAATGAATTTTCTACCTGATGTTTATGTGGAATGTGAAGTTTGTAAAGGAAAACGTTATAACAGGGAAACGTTGGAAGTGCATTACAAAGGGAAAAGTATTTCGGATGTGCTGGATATGACGGTTGAGGAAGCATACGAATTTTTTAAGAATATTCCAACTCTTGAGAGAAAATTGCAGACATTAATTGATGTAGGAATGAACTATATCCAGCTGGGGCAGCCTGCGACAACTCTTTCTGGAGGAGAAGCTCAAAGAATAAAACTTGCCACAGAACTTTCTAAAATTTCACGTGGTAATACAATTTATGTGCTAGATGAGCCTACAACTGGACTTCATTTTGAAGATATCAGAAAATTGCTGGAAGTATTAAATCGTCTTGTAGAAAAGGGGAATACAGTACTTGTAATAGAGCATAACCTTGATGTTATAAAATATGCTGACTATATAATAGATATAGGTCCTGAAGGAGGGCATAAAGGCGGACAGATTATTGCACAAGGTACTCCAGAAGAAATAATAAAATCTCGAAAATCACATACAGCAAAATTTTTGAAAAAATATTTGAAGTAAAATTTTGTAATAAAAGATAAAACTAATTTTAAAAATATGAAATAATAAATAATATTTTGTATTATTAGGTCAAGCAAATACTTGAAAATTATTTTAAAATATAGTCGAACCCATTTAAAATTGAACTGCTAGAAATTATATAATTTAGGGTTTGAGTAAAATAGTCATGATTTTTGAATTCTGTTTTAAACTAGTTTTACTATAAGTTCAAGTAAATTGTAACAAAGAAAAGGAGAAAAAGATTGGTTATGAAAAGTAAAAATTCATTTTTAAAAACGGCGTTATTAATGTTAATAATGATGTTTGGAGTAATTTCCTGCGATTTTTTGGAAAATAAGACGCTTCGTGTGCCAAATTCAATAATTGAGTCAAAGGCTAAGGAAAAATTTCCAATTACAAAAAATTTCCTGGTAGGGAAAATTACTGTAAAAAATCCTAAGATTTCATTTAAGGATAACAGAATTTATGTTGTGACAGATTATGATGCCTCACTTTTGGCAGATAGGTCGGAGGGAGTTATTGAAATAAATAGCGAAATCAAGTTTGATGAAAAAACAAGCCAGCTTTATCTAGTAGATATGCAAGTAGAAAAAATACTGGATAAAAATGGGAAAGATATGGTTTCGACGCCTGTCGCAAGATCAATGAAGTCATTAATAGCAAATTATTTAGAAACAAACCCAGTTTATAAATATGAGCCAGACGGTAAGAAAAAAATTAAGGTAAAAAATATGTTTATAAAAAATGGGAAATTATTTGTACAAACTTAAAAAGAATAAGTTAAGATTACAGTGGAATTTAGATTTCGCTGTATTTTTTTTGAAATAAAGTTGTAATTTCAAAATTTCTTTGATAAGATTAAGTAAGGATACTTTTTAGGAAGGAAAATACAAAATTGGAAAAATTATTTAAGAAATTAAGTAAATTCACAAGTTCATCTATCATGGATAGAGGAATTAGATATTTTAATAAGAAAAAAGTGGAGTTGACTACACTTATAAAAACAGGAGATAAGATAACTGTTAAATCAAGAGTTGCAGGAAGTTATAGGAACAGTTATTATGTGGATATAACTTATTTTGCAAGTAATAGAAAACAGGATGGAAGCATAGTGTATGAATGTGACTGTCCAAATTATTCTGATACTGGAAAACCGTGTAAACATATTATTGCTACTGGAATAGCAGCTGACAAGGAAATTGAGGCTGGAAATATTTATTTTGAGGAAAATAGGGAATTTAAAAGGGAAGAAGAGGAAGAAAATATTGATAGCTATATAGCAATTTCAGAAGATGAAGAGTATGATGAAATTTTTAAAAAGGATAAAAAATCTTTTTGGGAAAAAGAAAAAAATATCTACAAGCAAATTGAAAAAGAAGAAATTAACGAGTTCAGGGAAAAGCTGATGGAATTAAAGGACAGGCTTGATAAGAATGAAATTCCAGATTCAGAAAAAAATGAATACAGGCTGGAACTGGAAATAAGCCAAATAGTACCGACATTATCATCCTTGAGGGTAAAGGCAGGAGAAAAAAGCTTGCATTATGTAAAGGATTTGGAATCTTTTATCAGTTCAATAGGAAAAAAAGAATCTTATGAAGTTACACCAAAAAATATTTACAATCCAGATTTGCATTATTTTAATGAAACAGATAAAAAAATAATAAAGAATCTGGATGACTATTTTAAGAATAAGCAGGGATTTGGAATGCATTTTAACAGTTATTATGGAAAAATGCAGGGTGAGCCGATGAATCCGTTGCTGGCAGAACAGATATTTTCAGCTGTAGAAAATAGAAAAACAATAAGATCTGAAGGCAAGACACTTTATGTTACAGGAGAATATGAGCCGATATTTGCATTTCAGAAGGATAAACGTGGAAGAGAAAAAATAATTCTAAGGGATTTTATAGTCTTATCATCTACAAGCCGTTATTTTAGCTTGAGAAACGGCATATCAAACATTGAGAAATTTCATAAAATGAGTGATGTGGAATGGGAGATAATGAATACTCTTACAGATGGAACTAGGAGCGGAACAGAATATCTAAATGAAATATCAGGAAAATTAGTCAACGAAATAAAGGAAGTGCTTTCAAAATATGAAATTCCAGTTGTCCAAATTACAGAAGAATATGGAAAAGTAAATATTTTCGTAGAAGAAGGGCATAGTAAAAATAAACTTCAAGTAACGATTTCCTGCCTTGAAGAAAGTATTAAGACAAATGAGGGCTATTTTATTCCTAAAAAAAATGAAAAATTAAAAAAAGAAATTTCTGAAAATTTTCAAAAATATGCAGATGCAAAGTTTGTTGAGAATCATTGTCATTGGGGAAATAGATTTCATAATATGCCAAAACAGCTTAAATCAGCTGACATTGTACTGGAAATTGACAAAAATGAATTTCTTGCGATGGCGGATATTATTGACGAAAAATATGCTGAAAATGTGAATATTAATGTGAGTGACAAGATAAGGAAAATTCGTAGAATTGACGTGGAAATCAATATAAAATATGCTGAAAATGAACTTTTTAGTGTAAATTTCAATATTGAGGGAATTGATGGAAAAGATGTGGAAACAGTTTTGGACGCAGTAAGGAATGAAGAAAAATTCATTACGCTGTCAAGCGGGGAACTTGTGAAAATTGCCAACAGGACTGCTGAAGAGATGATTGGGATTGCTGATGCGATTTCAGATTTGAAAATTGGAGAAAATAGAATTTCCAAGATAAAAGCCCTGCAGCTGGCACAAATTTCTGGAAGTATTAACGAGGAATTAAATGAAATGGAGGAATTTAAGCATCTTTTCCAAAAAATAAAAAATCGTGAAATTAAAGAGCCGTCAAATATAAAGGTAAAACTATTTCCTTATCAGAAAATTGGGTTTAACTGGCTAAAAAATATGTATGATATTGGCTTTGGCGGAATTTTGGCTGATGATATGGGACTTGGGAAAACTTTGCAGGCGATTTCGCTTATTTCGGAAATTCAGCTGGAAAATAAGGATTTGTTTGGAATAATTATTGTTCCGACTTCACTTTTGCATAATTGGAAGGAGGAATTTTATAAATTTTCGGATATAAAGCCAATTCTTGTAGAAGGAGCTGCCAATACAAGAAAAGAGCTAATTGAAAAAGCTGAAAAAGGAATTTTGATAACAACTTATCAGACTTTTAGAAATGATGTAAAAAATTATAGAAATAAAAAATTCGATGTGGCAATACTGGATGAGGCGCAAAATATAAAAAATGTATCTTCCCTTGTAAAAAAAGCAACGGATAAGCTAAACAGCTCTGTAAATTTTGCACTTACAGGAACTCCAATCGAAAACAGCATTATGGAACTCTGGTCAATTTTTGATTTTATCTTGCCTGGTTATTTAGACAACATAACAAGATTTAGAAAAAAATATAAAAATTCATTAGATAAGCCAGATTCTAAAAAAATATTTAATTTGAAAAAAATAGTTACTCCATTTATTTTGAGAAGAACAAAAAAGGAAGTATTAACAGAATTGCCTGAAAAAGTAGAAAACAATACGATAGTAGAATTAAGCAGTGAACAGAAAAAATTATACATGGCATACGTAAAACAGGTAAAAAAAGAGCTTAGAGAATTTGATAAGGAAGAAAATAATAATCTAAAAGTATTGGCAATTCTAACAAAATTACGTCAAATCTGTAATTCTCCGCAGCTGTTTGATGAAAATTATAAAGGTGAAGTTGCTAAAATTGAACTTTTAAAGGAACTAATGCCAGATATTTTGGGAAATAACCACAGAATGCTCATATTTTCACAATTTTTAGGAACGCTGGAAGAAATAAAGGCAGAACTGGAAAAAGAAAAAGTTAAATATTTTTTCATAGACGGAAGCGTGAAATCAAAAGAACGTATGGAAATTTCCAAAAAATTCAATTCAGGTGAAGGACAGGTTGTTTTAATTTCGTTAAAGGCTGGAGGAACAGGATTAAATCTGGTTGGAGCAGATGTTGTAATTCATTATGATCCGTGGTGGAATTTTGCTGTGGAAAATCAGGCAAGTGACAGGGCTCACAGAATCGGACAGAAAAAAAGTGTTCAAGTTATAAAACTGATAACAGAAGGTACAATTGAGGAAAAAATAATAAAACTTCAGGAAAAGAAACGAGTGTTGAGTGAAAATATTTTGGAAAAAAACAATAAAAGTGATAATCAGAAATCAAAAGACATTTTTGAGATGAATGAGAAAGAATTGATGGAACTTTTGAGTTTTGAAAAATAACATATTGATTTGAAAAATTTCAAAAATTTTAGATTGTAGTGCTTATGAAAAAGAAATTTTATAACATTGACAATATTTAAGAAAAATGATATACTGATTTAGTCATACTAGCCGGGGAGTTAGCGGTGCCCTGTATCTACAACCCGCTTTAGTAGAGGTGATGTCAAATTTGAGGAAAGTTTTAGTGTCAATGCCTTATTTCAAAAGTGTTGATAAAATAGTCCTGTATTGTAGAGAGTTAGCGAAATGTGTCAGGTCGGGAACGAAGCAGCACTAAGTTAGTTTCTCTAGGTTTACAGGGTAGCTGTTTTTGAGCTTTTGGATTAAGAAACGGATGGTAGAATGTTTTCGAGAATTTGATGTATGACTTTTTGTTTTTATTTAAGTAACTAAAATTATTATCTTAAAACTAAATTTTTTTCAAAATTAAATTTATTTAGTTTTGTTTTAAAAAGCTAAGTGTGGTTTAATAATTATTTTTTTTAGTTTAGTTTCTTTTGCTACGAATGGAGGTTTCACGATGAAAGTAGTTGAATGGGATAAAAAGGAGAATATAAGTAAAATTTTAATAGATTTACTGGAGATAGATCCAAAATTTTCTTTTGACAAAGAAAAGGAGGATATATATTTTTTATATAATGATGAAGAATTATACGGGTATGCAATCTTAGATTTTAATGATATTGCAGAACTAAAAAAAATATTTATTTTACCAAAATTGAGAAATAATGGATATGGAACCTTTTTTTTAAAATATATAATTAATTGGATTACAAATAAAAATTTTGACTCACTAATCATAACTAATCATAAAAAAATGAATAATTTTCTTGAAAAACAGCGATTTGTAAAAACAGAAGATGGATATATATTGAATAATCTGGCAGAAACTAAAAGACAGAAAAAAAATATGTTATCTATTTCCAAGTTTGCTATTTGTATAAATATTGTTTTGGCTTTATTAAAAATTATAGCTGGAAAAATTTTTTACAGTATGTCGTTGCTTTCTGATGGATTAAATTCACTTTCTGACTTGATTACCAATGTATTGGTTATAGTGGGATTAAAGGTTGGAAGCAATCCTGAAGATAAGGAGCATCCATTTGGGCATGGAAAGATAGAGTCTGTTTTTAGTGTAATAATTGGTACATTTATAATGATAACAGCTTTTGAGCTTATAAAAGATAATTTTTCAAAATTAATTTCCTTTAACAGCGAAAATAATGTAAATACTACATTTATTCCAATAATTATAACTGTTCTAGCAATACTGATAAAAATTTTTCAATTGGTTTTTATGCAAAAAAAAGCAAAAAAATATAATAATACTTTGATAAATTCACTTCTTGCCGATTACAAGACAGATATTGTAATATCAACTTCTGTTTTGATTGGGCTTATTCTAGCAAAGATTCATCCTGCATTTGATACAGTGGTAGGATTTATTGTGTCACTCTATATTATAAAGAGCGGTTATGAACTGATAAAGGAAAATTCTTTGATATTGCTGGATTCACAAGATGATGCTCTGATTGAAAAAATTCGTTCAGAAATATTACAATTTGAAGAAATTGAAAATGCGCACGATTTTCGCATGACTACTTCTGGAAAAGACATTTATATGTTTGTAGATGTACGAATGGATAAAAATAAGACAATTGAAGAAGCACACGATATTACAAATAAAATTTCAAAAAAAATTAAACACAAATATAAAAATATAAAAAGACTTTTGATTCATATTGAGCCTGTTTATTCAGAGTGATTAAAGTTTATTTTATTAAAGAAATATTTTTTTATTAAAAGTGAAATACTAGTAAAATTAATAAAATATAAAAAAATATCATCTTTTTTAGTTTGTATAATAAAATTTAATATAAATTCAAATTTTTTTATAAGTAAAATATTGTATACTAATTTTTTATAAAATATAAATCAGAGAAAGGATAACATAATAATATAATAAAATATATTTTATGTAGGAAGAAAAAATTATGAAATCAATTAAAGGAATAACTTTTATTTTTGCTAGCATAGCTATAACATTATATGCTTGGATTAGTGCAGGTGCTACAAGAAATATTACAGCAGGGTTAGCTTTGACTACGTTATCATTAACATTTATGTTGGCAACAAGGGTAAAATTATTAGAAAAATGGTTTAATGGGATAGAAAAAATGTATTTTTATCATAAATTAATGGCAGTATTTTCAGTAATTTTATTAGTAATGCACCATAAGAGTAAGGGATTTGGACTTTGGAGCGAGAGAATTCCAGCAAGATTGGGGGATATAGCAATCTATTTATTTATAAGTGTGGTTATAGTTGCATATATTTCAAAAAAATTAAAATATGAAACATGGAGATGGATACATAGAATAGTATTTATAGCATATATAATTGGTCTTTGGCATGGATTTACGTATTCAAGGAAAGCTTTTACATCAGTTAATTTATTGAGCTTAGTAATAGGAGTATATGCTGTTTTAGGGCTTGTTTCAGGAATTTATATAATATTTTTATATCAAAAAATTGGATTTAAAAATAATGGAAAAATAGTATCAGTTAAGAGATTAAATCATGATACGACAGAATTAGAAATAGAATTAGATAAAAATTTTGATTATAGATATGGTCAATTTGCTTTTATTAAAATTTTTCAGGAAGGATTTGAGAAAGCGCCTCATCCGTTTTCAATTTCTGGTGGGAAAGGAAATAAAATATTTTTTACAATAAAAAATTCAGGAGATTATACTTCTGATATTTACCAAAATCTTAAAGAAGGAACAAAAGTAAAAATTGATAGGGCATATGGTCATATGTTGTTAGAAAAAGGAAAAGAAAAACAAATATGGATAGCTGGTGGAATTGGGGTTACTCCGTTTATTTCATACATCAGAGAGAACGAAAAAATAGATGGAAATATTGATTTTTATTATGCTTATAGAGGAGAAGAAAACGCAGTTCATATAGATATGATGAAGCAATTCGCACAGAAAAATCCTAATTTTAAATTAAATCTCGTAGATAGTAAGGTTTCTGGATATTTAAATTTTGATAATTATAAATTAGAAAATGGTACAACTGTCTTTATGTGTGGTCCAGTAAAAATGATGGATAATTTTGCAAATGTATTTAATAAGTTAAACAGTACTGTTGAGTTAGTTTATGAAGGATTTAAATTTAAATAAATATAATTTGAAAAGTATTAATTTAATAAATTTAAGATTTATAATATGTATGGAGGTAAAATGATAGAAAAAATAAAACATGAGAAATACAAGATTTTAAAAAGAAATATTATTGAAGATTCTGATTTTACAAAGGAAACAATGTTTATTCTGATTTGTGCAATGATTATAGCTTCAATAGGATTAAATACAAATTCTGTTGCAGTAATTATTGGAGCAATGTTGATTTCGCCACTAATGTCGCCAATTCAGTCGCTAGGATTGGGATTATCAAATGGAAATTTAAAAAGAGTTTATGTGTCACTTTTTAGATTGGGAATTTTTATATTAATAAGTGTAGTAAGTTCCACTTTTTATTTTTTAGTAAGCCCTATAAATGATGCAACACCACAGATACTAGCAAGAACTTATCCTACTTTATGGGATGTTTTAATCGCAATTTTTGGTGGAACTGCAGGAGTAATTGGAAAAACAAAAGAAGATGGTGGAAATGTAGTTCCTGGAGTAGCTATTGCAACAGCATTAATGCCTCCTTTGTGTGTAGTAGGATTTGGGATTGCTCATGGGAATCTGAAAATTTTTCTTGGAGCAGGATATTTGTTTATAATAAATGTATTTTTTATAATGATAGCAACATTAGTTGGCTTGATAGTTTATTCTGGAAATATTTTTGAAGCAGGACATAAAATTTCAATAAAAAAACAAATAATATTTTATATAGTAAGTTTAATCATAATTATTCCAAGTATATATACAGCAACAACTTTAGTTCAAGATACAGCGAGAGAAAATTCATTAAAAAAATTTATTTCAAGGGAATTAAAAAATCATTATGTTTTTGATAATTCTATTAATAAAAAAGATAAAACTGTTACTTTAAAAATTGTAGGAGATGCCTTTAAAAAACAGGATATTGAGAAATTAGAAAAAAAACTGGAAAAATATAAATTGAAAAACTATAAATTAAAAATACAGCAGTTATCCAATGAAAAGTATTTAACAGCACAGGACTTATCAAAATATCTGAACGAAGAAAAAATAAAAGAAAATGCTGAAGATGTTTCATTACCGATTGAAAATAAAAATCAAGAAATTTTCGAAAATGATTTAAAAACTGTTGAAAATATTTTATATAAAAATTTTTCAAATAATATTAGCGAAGTTAAAATTGGAAAATTGATAGATGCAAATAATAATGAAAACTTTGTTGTTTTAGTTGTTGGGAATGAAACAATGACAGATGAAGTTTCTGAAAAGATAAAAAATATCGAATTTGATACTGAGAAAAAATATCAAATTATTATTGAAAAAAATAAGCAAGAAAAAGTTAATACATCATCTAAAGAGAATCAAAAATAAATTTTTGAAAAATTAAAGCAACAGAAATTCAATAAAAGTTAGAAAAAAATAAAAAATCTTGTGAATAAATGGAAAAAACATATTAAAGCCTTGACAAATGGCTTTATATTTATTATAATAGTTTGTATAAATGTGAAAAAATTATGATTTTTTATAATTATTTTTACAATATTGAATAAAGAAATTAATAATATAAAAATTAGAAAGGAGTCGATAAATAATGGCAGTACCTAAGAAAAGAACCTCTAAAGCAAAAAGAAATATGAGAAGATCACATGATTCTATCAAAGCTCCAAATATTGTTGTAGAAGCTGACGGTTCAATAAGAAGACCACACAGATTAAACTTGGAAACAGGAGTTTACAGAGGTAGACAAGTATTAGCAAATGATGAAGCAACTGATGCTGAATAGTTTGTTGAAGCAGGATTTATGTCTTGCTTTTTTTTTGATTTTATTATTTTTCAATTTGAATGTTTTTAGTTGTATTTTTAATAGAATTATGATAGACTTTAGTAGATGATTTTTAAACTGGAATTGGTATAAAATTATAAAGAAAGAAATAAATAAAGATAGAGAATAAAAAATAAAATCTGAGGTGAGATATGAAAGTTGGAATTTTAGGAACAGGATCTTATGTACCTGAAAAGATAATGACAAATGATGATTTAGCAAAAATTGTGGATACAAATGATGAGTGGATAACAGTTAGAACTGGTATCAAGGAAAGAAGAATTATAGATGAGAATGAAGGAACATCAGATTTGGCATTTAGGGCTGCACAAAAAGCAATTGAGGATGCAGGAATTGATAAAAATGAAATTGACTTAATTATTGTTGCAACTATGACATCTGATTATGGAACTCCATCAACTGCCGCACTTGTTCAGGATAAATTGGGAATAAATGCAGCAGCGTTTGACTTGAGTGCAGCTTGTACTGGGTTTGTTTACGCTTACTCTGCTGGACATAGTTTTGTTAAAGCTGGGATTTATAAGAAAGTGTTAGTTATCGGTGCAGAAGCAATGTCAAGAGTAATTGACTGGACTGACAGGGGAACTTGTATTTTATTTGGAGATGGTGCAGGAGCTGTTGTACTTGGAGAAGTGGAAAATGGAGGATATTTAGCGAGCCATCTTGTAGCTGATGGTTCTGGAGCATGTGAATTATTAGTGCCTGCAGGAGGTACTAAAGAGCCTATATCTAAAGAAAAAATTGATAATAAAGATATTTATCTGAAAATGAATGGAAGAGAAATATTTAAATTTGCAGTAAGGGTTTTCCCAGAAACTGTAGAAGATGTATTGGCTCAGGCTGGAATAACTGCTGATGATGTTGATTTATTTATTCCACATCAGGCAAATATCAGAATTATTGAGTCAATTGCAAAAAGATTTAAGCAGCCACTTGATAAATTTTTTGTAAATTTGGACAAATATGGAAATACTTCGGCTGGATCAATTCCGATAGCACTTGATGAGGCAATAAAGGAAGGAAAACTTAAGAAGGGTGATAAGTTTGTTGCTACTGGATTTGGTGGTGGACTGACTTATGGTTCGATTTTGGTAGAAATTTCAAAATAGTTGTAAAATAATTAGAAATTGAGTTTTTTGTAGAAAAGCTAGAATAATACAAAAAGATAAATTTGAAAAATAAATTGATGTGATTTTATGAATAAAAATAAAAAATTATAGGAGGAAAATTATGAATTCAAAAATATTTTGGGGATTGGTAATAATTGTTTTAAGTTTGTTTAAATTTATACCTGAGGATATTATGAAATATATTGTAAACTATCAGGTTGTAATGATTCTTGTGGGAGGTTATTTTCTTATTAAGAAGAAAAAACATGGTTGGATTTTCTTGATTGTAGGAATATATTTATATGTTACTCAATATGTATGGGAAGACTTGCCATTATTTATAGTTCCATTAATTTTAGGGCTAGTTGTCTTTGGACTTGGTGTAAAGGAAATTACTGATAAAAATAAATTAACTAAATTTAGTAGCAAAGATGTTAAAGAATCAAAAAATGAAGAAATAGTAGATGCAGAAGAAGTAAAAAAATAAATACAATGAATATTTATTTAAAATTACTTGAATTTTTTCAAAATTAAAATAATAAATTAATAAATTTTAAGGTTTAAGTAAAATTAAAATGAATAATTTTATTATAAAAAATATGAAAATAAGAGGAGAACTTTATGTCAAAAATTGCTTTTGTATTCCCAGGACAAGGGACTCAGTATGCTGGGATGGGAAAAAAGTTGTATGATGAAGTGAATGATGATAATAAAAAATTAATTGATGAGATTTTTAAAAATAATGAAGATATAAAAAGAGTTATTTTTGAGGGAACAGATGAGGAGCTAAAAAATACAAAATATGCACAGCCTGCAATCGCACTATTTTCGGTTGTTTTAACAAAATTATTAAAAGAAAAAGGTATAAACGCTGATTTTGTGGCTGGACATAGTTTAGGAGAATACAGTTCTTTATATGCGGCTGGAGTTTTAAATGAAATTGATACATTAAAATTGATTTCAAAAAGAGGGGAAATAATGAGCAGTGCTAATATTGACGGCGGAATGGCTGCAATATTGGGGCTTAGTGCAGAAGATGTAGAAAATATATGTGGTGAAATTGATGGAATTGTGGAGGCAGTAAACTATAATGAGCCAAAACAGACAGTTATTGCTGGAAAGAAAGAAGTAATTGAAAAAAATCTTGAACTGTTTAAGGAAAAAGGAGCAAGAAGAGCATTGCCTCTAGCAGTTTCAGGACCTTTCCATTCATCATTAATGAAACCTGTTGCAGAAATTTTGAAAAAAGAATTTGAAAATTACACTTGGAATAATCCAGCAACTCGGATTATTGCAAATACCACAGCAAATATTTTAAATTCTGCTGATGAAATTCAAAATGAATTATACAGCCAAACATTTGGACCAGTAAAATGGGTAGACACAATAAATAAACTCGCTGAAAATGGGGTTACAAAAATTTATGAAATCGGACCTGGAAAAGTATTGGCAGGACTAATTAAGAAAATTAATAAAGAAATTGAAGTTATTAATATTGAAAATGTTGAAAATTTATCAGATTCAATAAACTAATAAATACTTTTTCTTTTCATAGATTGTATATATATTGCGACAAACTAAAAAAATTAAAATTTTAAAAATAAGAAAAGCGTGATAAAGGCTGACTTAGAAGTAAATCTCTAGGTACAGTCTTTTTTTATGTAAAAAACTATAATTTATAAAAAATTAATTGATTTTTAAAATAATTTAATTTATATATTGACTTTTATTTAAAAATATAGTATAAATTATTAAATAAAAATTAATAAAAAGAGGTGGTTAATCGTGGATAAGATTTTAAAAAAAGAAAAGAGTAAAATTGAAAAAATGAAAAAAAGGGAGAGAATCAAAGAATTAAAGGATAGGGGAAAAGGATTTACGCTTGTAGAGGTGATACTGGTAGTAGCGATTATTACGATAATATCGGCAATTGCAGTGCCACAAGTTGGGAAATATTTAAATAAGGCTAATAGAAGTAAGGTAATTGGAGCAGTTGCGGAACTTAATAATACCACAACTTCTTGGAGCATTGATCATGGTGGAGATGCACCTAAGAATTTACAGGATATTTTAACAGAGCATGGAAATCTCAATAAACTTGGAATTGGGTTGGAAAGCAATGGGAAATTTAAGATTGGAAATATTGAAGGAAATGTAGTTTATCAGGATGGAGAGGTTTTTGCCAAAGTATCTGCAGGAAGTAAGGCTTTTGCAGGGGAAGAAATTAGGAAATAATGAATATTGTGCTTGAAATTGTGAAATATTGTATTTTTTTTAGAATTATCTGGATTGATTTGAAAAAAAGGATTATTCCTGAAGAAAGTTTTGTTATTTTACTTGTATTAGGATTTATATTAGCAATTGAAAATACCAATTTAGAAGGTTATTATCTGGGAATTTGTGCTTATTCAATGCCCATGATAGTACTTTATATTTTAGAAGATTATTTTGGAAAAACGCTGATAGGCTTTGGGGATGTGAAACTGATGATGGGGATTGGCGGTATTTTGGGATATTTTGGAGTGGAGAAGATTGTAAATTTTTATATGATTTTGTATATTTTTTCTGGAATAGTTGCTTTTTTATTTTTATTTCTAAAAAAGTGGAAAAAGTATGAATATATTCCATTTGCACCGTTTATAATCATAAGTTATGTAATTTTTGAGATTTTTGGAAAATAAAAGTTGGGGAAAATATGAGAAAGAATAGGGGAGAAACTTTAATTGAGAGTTTAATTTCGATGTTTTTTGTAACAGTTATCATTGTACCAGTTGCAAATTTATTTTTACAGACATTTAAAACGGATATCAAAGTCGATAATTTAAATGAAAAGAATGTAAATATTGAAAATATGGCTGAAATATTAAAGGCAAAAAAATATAATGAAATTGTAAATTTTATTGGAAAATATGAGATTTCAAAAGTAGATGATTTTTATAATAGATTTGCAATTGAGAAAAAATATCAATTTTTGAAAAAATTGGAACAAAAACGAGATAAAAAGGGAAAATTTCAGGAAGATAAAATAAATTTGGAAATAAAGAGGACGGATGGGTATTTTATGAATGAGCTTGGACAGAAGGAATATATTTTTGAAATAAATATTGATAAAATAAGGGATTATTATTTTCCAAATATTGATGAAAATAGTTAAAAAATTAGTTTGCAGGAGGAAAATAAATGAAAAAAAGAGAAGGATATTTATTAGTCGAAATATTAATAAGCATGTTTATATTTTCTGTGCTTGTATTCGTAGTTTCTGTGTTCTTAAAACGTGTGGTTATTGTGGAAAAGGCAAAGAAGGATAATCAAAAAATGTATGAGAAAATGTATTTTTCGATCGATAAAATTGTTTTGGATATAAAGAATAGGGATATTCAGGGATTTTCTTATGAAGGAGAGAATAATAATATTTTTGTTAAAGAAAATCAAATAGTTTTTAAATTGAATGAGCTATTTTACAAAATTGAATTTGATAAAGGAAAATTGTATATTTCTGATGCGGAAGATTTGAAAAAATTTGGAAGTAGAGCTGAAGTTGGAAAATTTCGTGAGGCAAGGTTTGAGAAAGTGGGGGAATTACTGATTATTAAGTTAAATAGTGATAAAAATGATAGTGTTAGGGCTGTGAGAATTTAAATTGAGGTTTTGGATAATGGGGAATAGATATTTTAGGTTATTGAAAAATATAAAACTTTGGGGGGAAAATAAGAATATAAAAAAAAGAAATGAGGGTGCTAGCCTTGTTTATGTTTTGGTAATTTTGTCAATAATTTCAGCATTTTCAATTAATTTTGCTTACTATGTGCGACAAAAAAAGGAAATGGTATTTTTAAAAAGCCAAAAGGAAAATAAGGTTGAGAAGAAATTTTTGGTACAGAAGGAAAATCAGAATGTAGAACGAATTTTGAATAAAGGGTTTTTATTCGATGGGAATACAGTTTTGTTAGATAGGAAAGAGCGGTATTTTGACAGTATTCTTAAAAAAAATGGGCAGGCTATTGAGATAAAAAATTTGATTTTTTTAGCAAAAGATGCTGAAAGTGTTGGGAATTATAAGGTTAAGTCAATAAGAGACAGTAGTGATAATGAATATTACTTACCACTTGAAGAAAATAAGGTTTATAGTGAATTGAAAGTTGTTTTTGCAAGGAAAATTTTGAATGAAGAGATATTGTTTCAGGAAAAGGTAGAATTTAGGAGATTAAGTTCACTAGAAGTGGAAATGAGGGTTTTGGAATCAGGTTTTTTATAGAACTGTTCAAAATGAAATATTTAGAAATAAGATAAAATATTAAAGGGGGAGTGATGGGAGAAAAAATAAAAATATATATAAGAAGTAAAAATAAGATTTATATATATTTTAATGAAGAAATATATTTTTTTGAAAATCAGGAGCTTGAAATGGCTTTAGAATCGTTTTTTGAGGAAAATCAGATTGAAAAAAATACGAAAGCGACTGTAATTTTACATTTTTCATATTTCTTATTTAGTAATTTTGGAGAAAATGTGGAAAAATCTCATAAAAAAGAAAATAATGTTGAAAAGTTAGAGAAAAAGTCTATAAATTTGGAAGATATTTCGGAAATTTTTAAGAAAAAAATTAGTTTTGTGAATAGAAAATTGGTTATAAATCATTTGGAAGATCAATTTTTAGATATTTATTTGGATAAAAGGGAGATTAATAAAGTAAAAAATTGCCTGAAAAAATATTCTGTGATAATTTCAGAGCTGAAAATAGATTTTGAGGCTGTTTATAATTACTATAGGGACGGAAATTTTGAAATAAATCAGAATGAAAATTTTGAAAATGAAAATAATTTTTTTGGAAATGAAGAAAATTTTCATAATGTGATAGGAAATTTTGAAAGTGTCCAGGAAACAGGAGTTATTGAAAAATTAGATATCGATAGGAATTTTGGTGAAATAGAGGAAATTGATATAAATGAAGAGAGTAGGGATAATCAAGAGATTTTTAGCAATGGTGTAAAGTCAGTGAATAAAAGTGATAGAATAGATATTTTGCAGATTGGGGAAGAAAATAGCCTTAGAATTTTAATTGTGGATGAAAAAATTACTGAAATAGAAAAAATTGAGCTTAAAACTGAGGATATGTATGATGTTGAAAACTTTGATTTTGGAGATATGATAGTTGTTGGAAGTGGAGAAAATGATGTAAAAGTTATATTTGCAGGGGCTGAACTTTCGGATAGTCCTGATTTTGTGAATAAAACGGCAATTTTTGATAAAGAGAGCGTAAAAAATATAAAATTTTCTGATGTTGTTATTGCTGGAATTTGTATCATTGGGTATTTTTGGATTTATAATTCAATTCCACTTGAGAAAAAAACTGTTGAAAATGAGATTATTCAGAAGGAGATAAAATCGCTAGAAAAGGATTATTTGAAGAAAAAGGCTGAGGAAATTCCAGATTATTCAAAGGAGCTTGCTACACTTCGTGAAATTGATGGAGCGATAAAAAGGAGAGAATATTATTCGGTTATAAAATTTTTGATTGAAAATAGTAAAAATGGTATTGGTTATACGAAAATTAATTATGAGAATACAAAGTGGACTGTACAGGGGGAGATGGAGAATTTTAGTAATTTTGAAAAATTTGAGAATAATATTTTGAGAAAATATCCAAGCTCTGAATTGGGGTATTTGAAGGATAATGATACTGCAACGGTTTTTGAGTATGTACTTGAACCATTTTAAATTGATAAATATTAAATAGTTTAAGCCAAATAGTCAGAAATTTTTAAGTTTTAGTGCGTAATTAAACTTTTTAATAGAATAAAGATATATAGGAAGAAATAAGATGATAAAATTAAATTTGAAGATATTGATACTTGTGGCTGGAGTTATTTTTATGCTGATAAGTATTAACAAAAAGTATGGGAAATATAAAGAGGTTTTGAATAATAGAAAGATTTTGATTGAGAATAAAAGGAATCTGGAAAGTAAGATTGTAGATGTAGTGGAGGAGAAAAAGTCAGAACGTGAAAGAATTATAGGCGAATACAATCAAATATTGGCATTGACTCAAAGATTGTCGTTTTTGTCAATAAAAAATGAATCTGAATTTAAAAAGATGATTTATGTGTTTTCGCATGACAGCGGGCTTAAAATGAAGGAAATCTCAAAGTCAGAAAATGTGTGGGAACGTAATGGATACAGACTTAAATATATTCATTTTACAATGTACGGAAGTCTTAATGATTTTGGGAAATTTATTTATTTTGTGAATAAAAGCAGAAAATATATCGATACTTCCAAAATGTTTATGGAACTTACAAGCGATGGATTTAAAATTTCGCTTGGCTTTATAGAGAAAGTTATAGACAAAAAGAAAATTAATGTTGAAAATAAAGGGAAAATTGTATAAATCACATATTTGAAAGTGGGGATTAGAATTTTGAAAAAAAAGAGAAGTTACAGATTGTTAATTGTTTGCTTTTTTGCTTTTTGGATTGCTTTGAGTAATGTTTTTGGAGCAAAAACGGCTGATTACGTAAATAAGAGCGATGTGGAAAATGCTAAAAAAATATTTATTTATGAAGTTCCGAAGAAAGTGCAGGCTGAAAAAAAGGAAAATAGTGATAATAAGGGGAAAAACAGTAATAAAAAGGATAATAAAGATAATAATCCTGTAACTAAAAAAGAGGAAAATAAGAATCAGGGACAGAATCAGAATAATGCACAGCAGACTGTAAAGGAAGTAAAAAAGAAAACTGGGGAAGTTGACTTGGAATACAGAAATGTAAAGGATATTACCGAGGCACTTAATGGATTTTTTGGATTTGAAGTTATTGGAATTGATAATAAAATAATTTTTAGTGGAGATGAGAGTAAAGTTGAGGAGATGAAAAGGATTATAAAGTCGCTGGATAAGGAAAAGGAGCAGATTATAATAAAGGGAACTATAATTGATACAAGTTCAAATCTGTTTGAGCGACTTGGAATCGACTGGAGCATAAATAGTAATAATTCTAATGCGACTAAGGATAATCTGGTGGCAAAATTTTTGAATGGAGAAGTTTCGATTGCGTCAATTTTTTCAAAAGGAGGACGATTTTTAGGAATAGATTTTAACTTGCTGAAAGAAAATGGAGATATACGGATAGAAGCAATGCCGACACTTATGATTATGGAAAATGAGGAAGGGGAATTAAAGGTTACGGAGGAAGTGCTTGTTGGAGAAAAAAAGACTACAAAGAAAGATACGGAATATGTAGAGCCGATTTTTTCTGAAGCAGGTATAGTCTTTAGGATAAATCCTGAAATTAGAAAAATTAATGGAATAAAGAAAATTCTGCTTAAAATTGATACAGAAATAAGCAACTTTAAGCTAACTTCAAGCTATAACGCATCTTCTGGAGCTAAACAGAAGAATCAGACTAAAACAACAATTACGTTGAATAATGGTGGCTCAACTTTTATTGGAGGGCTAAAGCAGGATGTGAGCAAGGAAACGATAAGAAGAGTACCAGTATTATCAAAAATTCCTATAATTGGTCCATTGTTTAAGTATCGACGTACTAATAGGGAAATGCGGGATATTTACATTGAAATTGAAGCAGTAATTCAAGATAAAACTTAATAAAAAAATAATCATTTTAAATTTTTTTGAGTTCAAATGAAAAACTTTACAAATTATACTGCAAATTTCCAAAATATGTAGTATAATACTAAATAAAGATTTAAAATTAAAAATATAATTGAAAATTTTAAATTAATGAATTTGAATTAAGGAAAGGAAAAAAATGATTTCAATTCAAAGACTTGAAGAAATAATAAAAAAATTTAACAGTGTTAGGATTGCTGTAATTGGTGATATGATGCTAGATGAGTATCTAATTGGGAAGGTTAACAGAATTTCTCCTGAAGCACCTGTTCCAATTGTGAATATTGAAGAGGAAAGATTTGTATTGGGAGGAGCTTCAAATGTGGCGAACAACTTGACTTCGCTTAAAGGAAAAGTTTTTGTTTATGGAGTAATTGGCAATGATGCAAATGGAGAAAAATTTATAAAGGAGCTTGAAGATAAAAATGTGAATCCTGCTGGAATTGTGAAGGATGAAACACGTCCAACAATTATTAAAAGCAGAGTTTTGTCACAAGGTCAACAGTTACTTAGACTGGATTGGGAAAAAGATGCTGATATTTCACAAGATATTCAAAATCAACTTTTGGAAAATTTTGAAAAAAACATTGAAAATATTGATGCAGTATTGATTTCTGATTACAATAAAGGGTTGCTTACAAAACATTTATCAGAAAGAATTATAGAAATAGCAAAAAAACACAATAAAAAAGTAATGGTTGATCCAAAACCGCAGAATTTTAAAAATTATGTTGGAGCAACTTCAATGACTCCAAATAGAAAAGAAATTTTGGATTATTTTGGAATGAAAAAATTTACGAGCGAGGAAGAAATTGCTGAAAAAATGGCTCAGTTAAAGGATGATTTAAAACTGGACAGCGTTGTGCTTACTCGAAGTGAAGAGGGAGTTTCGCTGTTTAGAGCAAAACATAAGAGGATACCGACTGTGGCAAGGGAAGTTTATGATGTTACAGGGGCTGGAGACACCTTTATATCAACATTTTTACTTTCGATATGTGCTGGAGCGGATTTGTATGAGGCTGGGGTAATTGCGAATATGGCATCTGGAATTGTAGTGGCAAAAATAGGAACTGCTACTGCAACGCAAGATGAAATAATAGAATTTTACAAGGATAATGACAATATATTAAAAAATATATAAAAATGAAATGTCCTTTGATTTAAAGGTGTTTTAAAATAAAAAAATACAAATAAAAATTTAAAAAGAAAAGGAAGTGAAATTATGGCAATTATTGCAGCAGTTGAAGCTGGGGGAACAAAATTTATCTGTGGATTGGGAACTGAAGATGGGAAAATCATTGATAGAGTAAGTATTCCAACTACAACTCCTGAAGAAACAATGGCACAAGTTATTGAATATTTTAAAGACAAGGAATTTGATGTAATGGGTGTTGGGAGTTTTGGACCGATTGATCCTGTAAAAGGCTCTAAAACTTACGGATATATTACAAAAACTCCAAAACCTTACTGGAGCGATTATGATTTGATAGGAGAGTTGAAAAAACATTATGATGTTCCGATGGAATTTGATACAGATGTAAATGGAGCGGCGCTTGCGGAAAGCTGGTGGGGTGCTGGAGAAAATTTGAAAAATGTTATGTACATTACTGTTGGAACTGGAATTGGGGCTGGAGCAGTTGTTGATGGGAAAATGCTTCAAGGTTTGACTCACCCTGAAATGGGACACATATTCTTGAAAAGACATAAAGATGATAAATTCGAAGGAAGATGCCCTTTCCATAAGGATTGTATGGAAGGAATGGCAGCAGGGCCTGCAATAGAAGATAGATGGGGAAAAAAAGGATTTGAACTTGCTGATAGAGATGAAGTTTGGGACATGGAAGCATATTACTTGGCTCAGGCTGTTGTGAATTACACTTTAATTTTATCGCCACAAAAAATAATTATGGGTGGAGGAGTTATGAAACAGCAGCAATTGTTCCCATTAATTAGAAAATATGTACTGGAATTTTTAAACGGTTATGTTCAAAAAGAGGAAATTTTAGAAAAAATTAAAGATTATGTTGTTTATCCAGGGCTTGGAGATGAAGCTGGATTTATCGGATCGATTGCATTGGGAAAAATTGCATTGGAAAACAGTAAAAAATAATGATTGATTTGTAATTAATCAAGGGGGGGGGGATTAATTAAAATGATAAATATTGTAAAGAATAATAAAAGTGGAATTAATGAAAAAGAATTGTTATCATTTACTAAAAGTGTATATTATTTATTAAATGGTAAAATTTCACTAATTGATACGCTTGGAATTGTTGCACAGAATTATAGCGGAGATTTGAAAAGTAAGATAATTGTTACAAAACAGCAAATTGAAAAGGGAGTTCCTCTTCATAGGGCTTTTTCAAAGATTACTATGAATAAGGAATTTATGGAAATGATAAAAATTGGGGAAGAAACTGGAAATTTGGAAATAGTCTTTAAGAATCTGTATGAAAAATACGAGTTTAATCAGAAAATAAAAAAAGATGTGAAAAATTTGAGCATTTATCCAGTAACAGTTATAGTTACAGCATTAGTAATTGTGTTTATATTGTTAAAGTTTGTTGTACCTAAATTTGTCCTAATTTATTCTGACATTGGGCAGGAATTGCCAAAAATTACGCAAATTGTAATAAATATTAGTAAAATAACGGATAAATATGGTGTCTTTATTTTAATTGCCATAATTTTTTTAATTTTTGGATTAAAGAATTGGAAAGAAAAAAATGAAAAGAATTTTGAAAAAATTTTTTTAAAAACAAAAATGATTGGGCAAATGTATAAAAATATTTGCATATTGAATTTTACTAGAAATATGTATTCTTTGACAGATGCCAATGTTCCATTGATTCAATCCCTAAAAATGTGTACAAATTCTAAAAGTTATATTTTAAATGAGGAACTGAAAAAAATTATTTTGAAAATAGAAAAGGGTGAGAGTATTCAAAAATCCTTTAAAAATACGACTTTTTTTGATAATGAATACGTAAGTTTCCTTGCAATTGGAGAAAAGACTGGCGAAATGAAAATATCATTTTTTAATTTGAATGAAATTTATTACGAAAAAGTTAGTGAGAAAATAAAATGGTTTTTGAAAATGTTTGAGCCGCTTTCGATAATTTTTATTGGAATAATTATTGGGCTTATTGTATTTTCAGTTATGCTGCCTATTTTTAAAATGGGAGAAATGCTGTAAATATTAAATGAAAAATATGAAAGATTAAAGTTGGAAATTAGAATTTTAGATTTAATACAAATAATGATATTCTTTGTTAAAATACAGGATTTATTACGAACTATTCTAATAAAGGGGAGACAGGGCTTTTATTATAAGTGAATAAAATAAATATAACATATGTTTTTAAAAATAGGAATAAATTGTTTGGTTTATCTAAAATAATTTGGATTATAATAAAGATAGTTTAAAATAAGTATGCTGTTTAAATTTTACAGATTTAATTTTAAATGGATGTCAATATACAATAAAAGAAAAAAGGGAAATTTATGATAGAAAATTTTATAGAAGCATCGAAATATGCACAGAATTTGTTTAAAATAAAGAATGAAATTATACAGAAGATAAAGAACGAAAGTTTGGAACAAAATGTACCAATTATTACAGATGAAGTGCTAAATTATATGATTTTTACAGCTAGAAATATTAAAGCTGAAAATATTTTGGAAATTGGAACTGCAACAGGATACTCAGGACTATTTTTGGCACAAATCGCTAATGAAAATGGCGGTTTTTTGACAACAATGGAAATTGATGAAATTCGTTATGGAAAAGCTGTGGAAAATTTCAAGAAACTTGGATTATTCGAAAAGAATAAGATGATTTTTGGAGATGCTTTGGAAGAAATTCCGAAACTTGATAAGAATGTGAAATATGATTTTATTTTTATTGATGCATCGAAAGGTCAGTATTTGAAGTTTTTTGAAATGAGTTATAAACTTCTCAATGAAAATGGAATTATTTTTATTGATAATCTAATGTTTCGTGGACTGGTTGCAACAGATAAGGAAGAAATTCCGAAAAGATATAAGACAATTGTAAAAAGGCTTAAAGAATTTATAGAAAAATTGAATGAAGAGTATAATTTTGTATTGCTTTCGTTTGGAGATGGAGTTGGGATAGTAAAAAAATAAATACTTATTATTTGATAAAATTAAAATAAAAATGTGTAAAAAGTAATGGAGTATTTATAGCTACATATAACTTATTGCTTTTATTTTAAACTGGAATTGTTATAAAGTAATTTTAATATAATACAATTTTGTAAATACGGGAAAGAGAAGTGAGAGGAAATGAAATTTCTTTTGTATAATATTCGATATGGAACAGGAAAGTATCTGAATCAGCCGTTTAAACATATACGGGGGTATTTGGGACGCTCTGTAAGGCATATTTATCGGATTGGGAAATTTATTAATAAATATAAGCCTGATATTGTGGGACTTGTAGAAGTTGATCTTGGCTCGTTTAGAATGTACAGCAAAAATCAAGCTACGCTTCTTGGAAGAATTACTAGAAATAATAATGTTTATCAGTACAAATATGAGGAAGATTCTAATTATATGAAATTCCCGATGGTAAGAAAGCAGGGAAATGCCTTACTTTCTAAAAAACCTGTTTTACGGGAAGAATTTCATTATCTGGATATTGGAATGAAAAAATTGATTATTGAGGTGGAAACAAAAGATGTAGTAGTGTTTCTAGTTCATTTGGCACTTGGTGGAAAAACAAGACAGAAACAGATTGTGCAGCTTTATAATTTTGTGAAAAACTGTAAAAAGCCAGTAATAGTTGCTGGAGATTTTAATGTGTTCTGGGGAGAAGAGGAAATTGAGATGTTTTTACAGGCTTCTAATCTGCAAAATATAAACATAAGGAAAGAGCCAACTTTTCCGAGCTGGAATCCAAAGCGGGAACTTGACTTTATACTTTGTTCAAAGGAAATAAAAGTAAAAAGTTATGAAGTTATACAAACTCAGCTTTCAGATCATTTGCCAATATTAGTTGATTTTGAAATTGTAAAATAAAAAATTATAAAAGCTAAAGAATTAATTTTATTAATGATATTATTTAAAATTTATATATTTAATATATTGATTTTGTATTATTTTTCTGCTATAATAGATTTATCAAAAAACAAATTAAAATGATAGGAGGAAAAGATTATGAAAATGATAAGAAGGATAAGGGATAATAAATTTACACAATTAAATTATAACCCCTTGTCAGATGGTGTATAATCATTTTTATAATGAATTCCTGTTTTACATAAAAATTTTACTTTTGCCAATGACTTTTGGGTTGTTGGCTCTTTGTTTTTATATACAATTTGTATAATTTTATTTAGAGCCTGTAAAAAGGGCTTTTTTTTTTATAAAAAAATGCAGGGAGATGGTAATTATGATAAAAGTTGGAGTTATTGGAGCGACTGGGTATGCTGGGCAGCAGCTTGTATGGATATTGAATAATCATAAAGAAGTGAAGATTGAATTTATTTCTTCGTATTCAAATGCTGGAGAGAATATGGGCGAAGTGTATGCAAATTATAAAAAATATTTTGAGAAGAAATTAATTTCGCAGGAAGAGGCTGAGGAAAATTTTGGAAAAATTGATGTACTGTTTTTGGCATTGCCACATGGATTGTCGGAAAAGATGACTAAGAAGGCACTTGAAAATAATGTAAAAGTTTTTGACTTAGGAGCAGATTTCAGGCTGGATGACTTGGAAACTTATGAAAAATGGTATGATGTTAAGCATGAGTTTCCTGAAATTAATCAGAGTGCAGTTTATGGCTTGCCTGAGCTGAATAGGGGAAGAATAAAGGAAAGTCAAGTTGTTGCCTGTACTGGGTGTTATCCGACATCGGCGATACTGGGAGCGGCGCCGCTTTTAAAAAATAAAGTTGTAAAAACGGATAAAATAATAATTGATTCAAAATCTGGAGTTTCAGGAGCAGGGAGAAGTGCCAAAATAGATACGATTTTTACAGAAGTAAATGAAAATTTTAAGGCTTATGGAGTTTTAAAGCATAGACATACGCCTGAAATAAAGCAGGAAATGGATAAATTATCAGAAAGCGATATGAATGTAGTGTTTACTCCACATTTATTACCGATAAATAGAGGGCTTCTTTCAACAATTTATTTGGAAGTGAATGAAAAATGGAAGGAAAGCTTGACAGAAGAAAAAATTTATGAAATTTATAATGATTTTTATAAAAATGAGTATTTTATAAGAGTTACTGAAAATTTGCCTGAGATAAAAAATGTGAAAAATAGCAATATTTGTGAAATTGGTGTCCGTTATGACTCAAAAACTGGAAATATTGTTGTAATTTCTGCGATTGACAACCTCATAAAAGGTGCAGGAGGGCAAGCTGTTCAAAGTATGAATATTATGTTTGAGCTTGAAGAAAATATGGGGCTGGAATTTTTATCAATGTATATTTAATTTTTAAAAGGAGTGATTTTTATGAAAATAATAAAAGATGGGACAATTACTAATGTTAAAGGGATAAAGGCAGCAGGAATATCGGCACAGTTGAAAAAAAGCGGTAAAAAAGACTTGGCATTGATTTATAGCGAGAAAAAGGCAGTTTCAGCTGCAGTGTTTACAAAAAATCTTGTAAAAGCGGCTCCGATTATTTTAAATATGGAAAATATAAAAAATGGAAATACACAGGCGATTATTGTAAATAGCGGGAATGCTAACTCGTGTACAGGAGAAACTGGATTTGAAAATGCTAAAAAAATGACGGAATTTGCAGCAAATGAGCTGGAACTTAAAAAAGAAGAAATTTTGGTGCAGTCTACTGGAATTATTGGAGTTCAGCTGGATATGAGAAAGATAGAAACTGGAATTAGCAAAATTTGTAAAGAAATATCGAAAGATGGAGGAAATGACGCAGCGGCAGCGATTATGACAACAGATACTTTTACAAAACAAATTTGTGCAGAAATTGAAATAGATGGAAAAACAGTAACAGTTGCGGGAATGGCAAAAGGTTCTGGGATGATACATCCAAATATGGCTACAATGCTGGCTTTCACAGTAACAGATGTAAATATTGAAAAATCGTTGCTGCAAAAAATATTTTCCGAAATCACAGACAGCACATTTAATATGATTTCAGTTGACGGAGATACAAGCACAAATGATATGGCTTGTGTTATTGCTAATGGAGCTTCTGAAAATAAAAAAATTGTAGATGAAAATTCTGAAGGATACAGCAAATTTAAAGAGGCACTTTATTTTGTGAATCAGGAGCTAGCAAAGCTGATTGCAAAAGACGGGGAAGGGGCGACAAAATTAATTGAAGTTACTGTAACTGGGGCAAAAAGTAAAAAAGACGCACAAAAAGTTGCAAAATCAGTAATAACTTCAAGCCTTTTCAAAGCGGCTGTATTTGGGGAAGATCCAAACTGGGGAAGAATCCTTTGTGCTGTAGGTTATTCTGAAGCAGAACTTATTGTTGATAAAATAAATATTTTTCTCGGAAATGATATTAATACTTTACAAAAAAGAGTCCAAGTTGCAAAAAATGGTATGGGAATAGAATTTGACAACGAAAAGGCTGTTAAAATTTTGAAAAATGAAAAAGTTGAAATTTTGATTGAACTGAATGATGGAGAGTTTTCTTCGACTGCGTGGGGATGTGACTTGAGTTATGATTATGTGAAAATAAATGCGGAGTACCATACTTAATAATTTTTATAATTTTGAGAATTATTTGTTTGTTAGATTTTTTAAGATAGTTAATTTTTTTTAAAAATTAAAGAAATGAGAAAATTTTGATAAAAAGAAAGGGAAAATATGATTTCAAATTTAGATAAAGCAAAAATTTTGGTAAAAGCGTTGCCATTTATAAAAAAGTATCATAATAAAACGATTGTGATTAAATATGGTGGAAGTGCGATGGTCAATCCTGTTGCACGGGAGCAGTTTATTCAAGATATAGTTCTAATGAAATATGTTGGGATAAATCCTGTGATTGTGCATGGTGGCGGGCCTGAAATTAATGAAATGCTTCAAAAAATTGGAAAAGAGAGCAAATTTATTGATGGAAATCGTGTAACTGATGAAGAAACTGTGGAGATTGTGGAAATGGTGCTTTCTGGAAAAGTAAATAAAGGAATTGTTGCGGATATTAATAAATATGGTGGGAAAGCTGTTGGACTTAGTGGAAAAGACGGGAATATGGTGTTTGTTGAGAAGAAGTTTGTTGAAGCTGATGGAGAGAAGATTGATATTGGGTTTGTTGGAGAAATTAAGGAAATTAATACGGAAGTAATAAAATTGTTGGAGTCGAATGATGTGATTCCTGTGATTTCGTCTATTGGAGTTGACAAGAATGGTCAGACATACAATATTAATGCCGATTATGTGGCAGGCGCGATTGCTGGAAAATTACAAGCAGATAGATTGATATTTTTGACAGATGTTGATGGAATTTTACTTGATTATAACAATAAACAGACGCTTATTGATGAAATTGATGTGGAAAAAGTGAATGATTTAATTGAACGAGGAATTATTAGTGGTGGAATGTTGCCTAAAGTGAATACTTGCCTAGATGCGATTGAAAATGGTGTGGAAAATGTAGTTATTTTAAATGGTAAGCTGGAACATTCATTATTATTGGAGTTGTTTACAGAGGAAGGAGCTGGAACTTTAATAAAAAAATAAATTAAATTTTAGAAAGGAAGGAAGAAAAATGTTATTAAATGTGTATAACCGTTATGATAAAATATTTGAAAAAGGAAAAGGAACATACATTTATGACAATGAAGGGAATGAATACTTAGATTTTGTATCAGGAATATCGGTGAACTGTCTGGGGCATGCAAGTCCAGTAATTATAAATGCTTTGACTGAACAAAGTAAAAAATTGATACATATTTCAAATCTTTATTACAGCGAGCCTCAATTAGAGTTGGCAAAAAAACTTACAGAAAATAGTGCGATGGAGAAAGTATTTTTTACGAACAGTGGAACAGAAGCAATTGAACTGGCAATAAAAATTGCTCATAAATATGGAAATAATTTATCGTATGATGAAAATGGAAATAAAATCATTGAGAAAACTGAAACAATTTATATGAAAAATTCATTTCATGGACGTTCAACAGGAGCGTTAGCAATAACAGGGCAGCCTAAGTATCAGAAGCCTTTTGAACCTTTGATTTCCAATGTTACACAATGTAATTTTAATGATGTGAAAGATTTGAAGGCAAAAGTGAGTGAGAAAACAGCAGCCATAATTTTGGAGCCGATTCAAGGGGAAAGTGGGCTGGAAAGTGCAACGCCTGAATTTATGCAGGCGATAAAGGAACTGAGTGAAAAATATAACGCACTTGTGATTTTTGATGAAATTCAATGCGGAATGGGAAGAACTGGGAAATTGTTTGCTTATGAAAATTTTGAGATTATTCCAGATGTTGTTACTGTGGCAAAGTCGCTTGGTGGCGGTGTTCCAATTGGAGCAACTCTTACAAAGGGCAAGGCAAACGATGTTTTAGAGCCTGGGGATCATGGTTCGACTTATGGGGGAAATCCGCTAGTCTGTGCTGTCGCAAATGCTGTTTTGCATGAATTGATTGACAATAAATTGATTGAGAAAGATGTTGTGGAAAAAGGGAAGTATTCTATTAAAAAATTGGAAGAATTGAAGGAGAAATATAATTTTATTGAGGAGATTCGTGGAAAAGGACTGCTTTTGGGAATAAAATTTGATGAAAGCAGAGTCTTGGGAAAAGATGTTGTTTTAAAAGCATTGGAAAATGGTCTGTTGTTAGTTGGAGCTGGAAATAACGTTGTGAGATTTTTTCCGCCATTTAATGTGAGCAAGAAAGAAATTGACGAGGCAATTTTAATTTTGGATAAATTTTTAAAAATAATTTAATTTTTTTTAAATAATATTGTAAATTAGAAGTTATTGAGGTAAAATTATATTGAATAAATAAAAAATTATAATTTAAAGGGGAGATTTTATGCAAATTTTTAGAAAAAGTCTGATAATAGCTGTTTTGATTAGTTTGGCTAGTTTTAGCGCTTTAAATATTGAAAATAGGGTTGCTCAAATTAGGAAAGATTTTATGAATACAAATGCTGCAAAAAATTATGCGATTAGAGAAGCTGATGATTCTGACCGAAGTACAGAGGGTGGCATTGTAAAATATTATTCACAAAATGGAATTGTTAAAAAAATTGTAGTTGAGCATTATGGAGAAAGCTGGAATGGATTGACTGAGTACTACATAAAAAATGGGAAGGTTTATTTTATTTTTGATAAAACTGAAAAATATAATGTTCCATATTATGTGAACGCTGACTGGTATAAAAGAGATAATATGAAAGTTGGAGAAGTTTTTGACAACAAAAAATCAAAAATTTCTGAAAAGAGGTACTATTTTGATGAAAATATGAAATTGATTCGGTATGTTGGCGAGAATAAAAAAATTGTTGAAAATGTGCAAAAATTGAAAGGAATTGAAAAAGATGTGTTAGATGAGTATTTTAGAATAAAAAATAAAAATTAAGAAAAGAGGTAAAGGCATGTTAAAAGGACGTTCGTTTTTAAAATTATTAGATTTTACAACAGAAGAATTGCAATATTTACTGGATTTGGCAAAAAAATTGAAGGAAGATAAGAGCAATAAGAGTGAAAAGAAAAAATTGACTGGGAAAAATATTGCATTAATTTTTGAAAAGACTTCAACACGGACTAGATGTGCATTTGAAGTTGCGGCTTATGATCAGGGGGCAAATGTTACTTATATTGGGCCTTCTACTTCTCAGATGAATGATAAGGAGTCAATCGAGGATACTGCAAAAGTTTTGGGAAGATTTTATGATGGAATTGAGTATCGTGGATATGGACAGAATTCAGTAGAAGCATTGGCCAAACATTCTGGCGTGCCTGTGTGGAATGGGCTTACGACTGAGTTTCATCCAACACAGGTTTTGGCGGATTTTTTGACTATTTTAGAAAAAAAGGGAACTTTGAAGGGAATTAAGTTTGCGTATCTTGGAGATGGAAAAAATAATATGGCAAATTCGCTTATGATTGGCGCAGCAAAATTTGGGATGGATTTTACAATTATTGCTCCGAAAGAATATTTTCCAGATAAGGAACTGGCTGAAACTGCATTGAAACTGGCTGAAGAAAATGGAGGGCGTGTTTCATTTACTGATGATCGAATTGGTGGAGTTAAGCATGTAGATGTGATTTATACGGATGTCTGGGTGTCTATGGGAGAATCTTACGATGTGTGGAATGAAAGAATAAATAGACTTTCGTATTATCAGGTAAATAGCGAGCTTGTAAAACACGCAAAGGATGACTATTTGTTTATGCATTGCCTTCCTGCATTTCATGATTTGAATACAAAAGTTGCACAAGAAATTGAAAAGAAATACGGAATTAAGGAAATGGAAGTTATTGATGAAGTGTTTAGAAGTAAAAATTCCGTTGTATTTGATGAGGCGGAAAATAGAATGCATACGATTAAGGCAGTTATGGTGGCAACTTTGGGGGAAGAATAAGAAAAATTGAAAAAATGTAAAAAAATAAGAATAATATATTGAAAATTTAGGAAAAATGTACTAAAATGATATTGAAGATTTAATATTCAGAAAGGAGATATTGGTGAAATCAATTATAAAAAAAATATCAGTATTAGCGATTACGGTTTTAATGGCAACTACATTAAATGCCTCTAATATTATTATGGGAAATAATCATAATGCATCAAAAATTGATAATCAAAAAGTAACAAAGAGCAAAGAATTAAGAGGAGTGTGGGTAGCCAGTGTAAGTAATATTGATTGGCCGTCAAAAAAAGGACTTAGTGTTGAGCAGCAAAAAAGAGAATTTTTAACAATTCTTGATAATGTGAAAAAATGGAATATGAATGCAGTATTTGTGCAAATTAAGCCATCAGGAGATGCTTTTTATCCATCTAAATATGCACCTTGGTCTGAGTACTTAACAGGGACTCAAGGGATAAATCCAGGATACGATCCGCTAAAATTCATGGTAGAAGAAGCACATAAGAGAGGAATTGAATTTCATGCGTGGTTTAATCCATACAGACTTTCAGTATCCAGTTCAAGAGACAAATTATCAAAAGATAACATTGGACGTAAAAAACCAGAATGGACAGTAGCTTACGGAGGACAATTGTACTTAAATCCAGGTATTCCTGAAGTTAATGATTATGTTGTGAACAGTATCGTTGAAGTTGTAAAAAATTATGATGTTGATGGTGTTCATATGGATGATTATTTTTATCCATATAAAGTTAAAAATCAAGAATATCCTGATTCTGCACAGTATCAGAAATATGGACACAAATTTTCATCAGTTGGTGACTGGAGAAGAGACAATGTAAATAAATTAGTTGAGAAATTGCATTCTTCTATAAAAAAAGAAAATGAAAATGTAGAATTTGGAATAAGTCCTTTTGGAGTATGGAGAAATGCGTCTACTGATCCATCTAGAGGTTCTGAAACAAAAGCTGGAGTTCAAAACTACGATGATTTATATGCAGATATTTTATTGTGGATGAATAAAGGATGGATAGATTATGTAGCACCGCAAATTTACTGGAATCAGGGTCATAAAGCTGCTGAGTACAATACACTTGTGAAATGGTGGAGTAAATATGCAGGTCAGACAAAAACAAATCTATATATAGGACAAGCTGCATACAAAGTTAATGATTGGCAAAATGCAAAAGAATTAATAAATCAGGTAAATTTCAACAGAAATTATCCAGAAGTAAAAGGAAGTATATTCTTTAGCTATAAATCATTATTGACAAATCCTAAAAATGCAACAAACAGTTTAGCACAAGGTCCTTATGCTAATAGTGAGAACCAAGAATTTTAATTATGTAATTAAAAAATAAAAAAATCAGTAATACTAAAGTTTTCGTAACTTTAGGAGTGCTGATTTTTTTTGATAATTTATAAAAAATTTGAATAAAATTTGAAAAATATAAAAAATTGGATATAATATAGAGTGTAAATATAAAAATAAGTTTGTGTTTTTTGTAAGGCAGTTTTTCAAATTGAATAGAAAAATTTAATTATAAACTCAAAAAATATCAAAATCTTGTTTGAAAAAATATTTATTTTATCTTATAGTTTGTTATTAAATAAATTTATATATAGCTTAAAATATTTGAAATGGATTAAAAACAGGAGGAAAGTACTATGAAAAAAGAATCTGATTCTTTTAACAGAATTAAACTGAAAAACAAAATACAGGGAATGTTAGAAGACACACTATCCAAAGGAACTGTATCAATAATAGCATGGCTTGCTGTAACAATGATTCTTACAGTTGTTGTATTTTCATTTGTATTAGTTTTGATGAATTTGAGGCCTGATAATGAAACTGGAAGTTTAAGTTTAATTGAAGCAATTTGGCAAAATTTTCTGCGTGTAATAGATCCAGGTGGATTGCAGAATGACAGGTTATGGGGATATAGAATAGTATCTGCTGTAGTTACATTACTTGGAGTATTAATCTTTGGTGCATTAGTTGGGGTTTTGACAACAGGGCTTGATAATTTATTCATTGAAATTCGTAAAGGAAAAACAGAGATTGTAAAAAAAGATTTTACGCTTATTTTGGGATGGAATCCGACAATATTTAAGATAATAAGCGAACTAGTGATTTCAAATGCAAATCATAAAAATAAAAAAATAGTGATACTTTCTAAAAATGATAAAATAAAAATGGAAGACGAAATAAATTTAAGAATAAATCAAAAAGAACTTTTGAAAAATTTTCATAATTCTCTGGATGGAAAAAGTCATAAAACTTATCAAACTAAAATATATTGCCGTTCAGGAAGTATAATAGATATAGATGACTTAAATATTGTTCATCCTGAGAACGCAGAATCAATAATTATACTTTCCTCAGAAGAAGATAGAGAAGATATAAATACTATAAAATGTATTTTAGCGTTAAGAAAAAAAGCTAAAAAGATAATTACAGAAATAAAAGATGAACATAATAAAGAACTGATGGATTTTTGCTTCCAAAATGAAAAAAATCAGAATATACTTTATATTCCAAGTGAAAAGTGGTTATCACGGATTACAGCACAAGCAAGTAGACAGCCAGGATTTAGTGTTATTGCAACAGAAATTTTAAATTATGATAATGATGAAATTTATTTTTCTAAAGTTGGTAAGGAGCTAATAGGGAAAACATTTAAGGAAATTTCGTTAAATTGCGTTACAAGCATTGTATTAGGAATATGTAAGAAAAATTTGGATAAAAATAACTTGAAAGAAATTTATCAAACAGAAATGGCAGAGGGCAAGTTATCAGGAATACAAAAAAATATAATTTTAAATCCTTACGAAAAATTTAATAATAATATAATAGATGGTGAAAATATAGGATGTGTAATAGAGGAAGGAGATGAGCTTATTCTTTTTCAGTCTGACGATGGTTATCCTGAATTTCGTTTTGAAGAGTTAAAAATAGAAAAATTTCAATGGAAAAGTGGTACGGAAGATGTAATTTTGCCTAAAAGCAAGACATTAATTTTAGGGTATAATAAAAGAATATATAAAATAATTGACGAACTTTACGAATATGTGAGTGTAGATTCAGAAGTTCATATAATTGCAAAGATGGATAAGGAAGTGGAAAAACATTTAAAGGATAATTTGGGGTACGAAAATGTAAAAAATGAAGATATAACAGATTACAGAATTTCTGAAAAAGAGTATATTGAAGAAAAATTCAATCTTGAAAGTTACGAAAGCATTATAATTTTAGGTTATGACGATCTTGAAACACAAGAAAAGGATGCTAAATCAATGCTTACAATGTTATTAATAAAAAAAATGCTGGAAAAAAATAGTAAATCTTCATTGAAGGAAAAAAGCATTGTCATCGAAATATACGATGAAAAAAATAGAGAAATCGTAGAATTAACAGAAGTGTCTGATTATATAATAAGTGACACTATAATAAGTTCAGTAATTAGTCAGCTGTCTGAAGAAAAAAGACTTTATTATGTTTTTGATGAATTATTTAGCGGAGAAGGCTGTGAAATTTATATGTTTTCAGCAGATAATTATATTGAAAATTTTGACAGAGAATATACTTTTAAAGAACTTTCTACAATTGTAGCAAATGAAGAAACTATTTTATTAGGATATAGAGATATGGATGAAAGAGTGGAAAAGAAAAATGATTATGGTGTTCATTTAAATATAAACAAGAATAAGAAGATTAAATTAAATAAAAATGATAAATTAATTGTACTGTTTGAAGGAGGCAATGAGAAAAACAAAAAGAAAGTGATTTAATTAATTTGCTATTTGGTATGGGAAAATACAGAGAAAAGTGCTTAAATAAAGGGATAAATTGAATAAGAATAAAATTTGCAAAATAAATTCAATTGGAGTATAATAATTCTATGTAACAAAGAATATTGAATCTTTGCTCAAAGTTGGGAGAAAGGAGGGAGATAATGAAAAATAAAATTTTAAAATTTTTGGGATTTTTATTTCTTATGATGATTGTTGTGAATATAATTTTATCAATTATTTCCACATTTTTACCAGTAAAATTTGAATCACCAAGTTCAGTTGTTGAAGCACCGCATTATTTTAATTTTGTTTTTGGGAACTTTAAATTTTCGCTTAGCCAGACAGTACTTAATACTTGGGCAGTTATGCTGATAATTATATTTATCGTAAGAGCAGGGACAAAGAATATAAGTGTAGAAAAGCCTAGTAAAATGCAAATTGTTATGGAAGAATACTATCATTTTATTGAAAATACCTTTTTGACTACCTTTGGAAAACATAAAAAAACTTATATACCATTTTTTGCAGCATTGTTTGCATCTATAATGTTTTCAAATTTAAGTACTTTCCTATTTCCATTTATTATGATGTCAGTTAAGGAAAATGGAATTAGAACAGTAAAACCATTTTTTAGAACGCCAACAGCAGATCCAAATACGACAATTGGGCTATCTCTTGTGGTAATTGTTGTTTTCTTGGCAGTTTCTATAAAGCAAAAAGGTCTAAAAGGATATATAAAATCATTGTTTGAGCCAATGTGGTTTATGTTTCCGTTAAATATTGTGGATATTTTTTCAAAAGTACTGAACACTTCAATGCGGCTATTTGGAAATATGCTGGCAGGACTTGTAATTGTAGGACTACTATATAGCCTTGTTGGACGTGGATTGCTTCAGTCCATGACAAATAATATGCTGAAAGGAAGTTTTTCGTTTTCAGTTGGATGGCCAATGCTTATACAGCTATATTTAGATTTATTTATCGGTATAGTACAGGCTTTTGTATTTACAATACTTTCTTCAGTTTATATAAGTGAAGCATTAGGTGAGGAAGAATAGAGTTAAAAATTACAGTTTTGTAATTCTTTTATATGTTCAAAGTCTTTAATTTTAGGGATTTTGTATAAATAAGAGCATTATGATATAAAAATTATGTTTAATAAAAAATAAATTAATAAAAATTAGGAGGATTAGAGAATGGAAGGAATAGTTCAAGCAGCAGCTTTATTAGGAGCAGGAATTGCAGCGATAGGAGGAATTGGAGCAGGATTAGGTCAAGGGATTGCAACTGGTTATGCAGTAGAGGCAGTATCAAGACAGCCTGAAGCAAAACAGGATATTATGCAAACATTAATTACAGGGCTTGCAATTACAGAGTCATCAGCAATTTATGCGTTAGTAATAGCTTTCTTGTTAATTTTCTTAAAAGGGTAAGAAAATAATAAATTTTAGAGAAACAAAAATAGGATTAATAATGTAAATTAAGGAGTAAATATGAATGAAGGAGCAAGATTAGTAAACATTGATTTTACGATGGCTATTCAGATAATAAACTTTATAGTATTAGTCTATTTTTTTTCACGAACTTTTGCAAAAAAGATTGATAAAGTGCTAGAAGATAGAAAAAAATTGGCTTTGTCTGAAATGGAAATTGTTGAAAACGAAAAGGAAAAATTGGAAGAACAGAAAAAAACAATGGAAAAATTAAAAAAGGAATCCAAAAGACGTGCCAATGATATTCTAATAAAAGCCGAAAGACAGGCAGATGACAGAAAAGATCAGATTATATCACAAGCTATGAGTAATCGTGAAAGAATGATGATGAAAGCGGAAGCTGACATTGAAAAAATGCGGCAAAATGCTAAATTTGAACTTCAGAAGGAAGTTGGGGAAATGGCAGTTGAACTTGCAGAAAAAATCATTAAGGAAAATATTGATGAAAAGCAGGATGAAACTATAAATAAGTTTATTGATGAGATAGGAGATTAAAATGGCTAGGGATGAGATTGCAAAAAGATACGCATCAGCAATTTACAATATAGCAAAATCTTCTGACAGTATAAATGAAGTTAGGGAAGTACTAAATATTTTTATGGAAAATTATGAGGAGGAAGAGGAATTCAGAAAGATTTTAGAAGATCCTCTAAAAGAATTTTCAGAAAAAGAAAAGTTTTTAGAAAAATCGTTTGACCACTTTACAAAAGAATCGCTAGGGATAGTTAAATATATCGTAAGAAAACAGCGTCTATCGTTAGTTGGAGATATAAAGGAATATTTTTTAAAACTTTATTATGAGGAAAATAATAAACTTCCAATAACTGCTATATTTGCAAAGGAGCTATCAGAAAAACAAAGGGAACTGCTAATAGAAAAACTTGAAAAAAAATACGGTAAAAAAATTGTTTTAAATCTTGAAGTTGATAAAGAAATAATCGGTGGAGGGATTTTAAAAATTGGAAATGAAGTTATTAACGGTTCAATAAAAAATCAGATTGAAGAAATAAAGAAAAATTTTTAGAAACGGAGGTGCTTTTCTTTGAGAATCAAGCCAGAAGAAATAAGTAAAATAATCCGAAGCGAAATCGAAAATTACAAAAGTTCACTGGATATTTCCAACACTGGAACGGTCTTGGAAGTGGGAGATGGAATTGCCAGAATCTACGGATTAAGTGACGCTATGGCAGGAGAGCTTTTGGAGTTTGAAAATGGAACTATTGGAATGGCACTAAACTTGGAAGAAAGTAACATTGGAGCAGTAATTTTTGGAAAGACACAAGGAATAAAAGAAGGAAGTATAGTAAAAGGATTGGGAAAAGTAGCTGAAGTTCCAGCTGGAAATGAGCTGCTCGGAAGAGTAGTCGATGCGCTTGGAAATCCTATTGATGGAAAAGGGACGATAGCAGCTGATAAATATATGCCAATTGAGAGACAGGCGTCAGGAATTATTGCAAGAAAACCTGTTACACAGCCTATGCAGACTGGAATAAAGGCAATAGATGGAATGTTTCCGATTGGAAAAGGGCAAAGGGAATTAATAATTGGAGATAGACAGACTGGAAAAACAGCGATTGCCATTGATTCAATTATAAATCAAAAAAATAATGATGTTATATGTGTTTATGTTGCAATTGGGCAAAAAAGATCTACAGTTGCACAAATTTATAAAAAACTTGAAGAGGCAGGTGCATTGGAATATACTATTATTGTTGCGGCTACTGCTTCGGAATCAGCGCCACTTCAATATTTAGCACCATATTCGGGAGTTGCTATGGGTGAATATTTTATGGATCAAGGAAAAGATGTGCTAATAGTTTATGATGATTTATCAAAACATGCGGTAGCTTACCGTGAAATGTCATTACTGTTGAAAAGACCGCCAGGAAGGGAAGCGTATCCAGGAGACGTTTTCTATCTTCACTCAAGACTTCTTGAAAGAGCAGCAAAATTAAGCGACAAACTGGGTGGAGGTTCAATTACAGCACTTCCAATTGTAGAAACACAGGCTGGAGATATTTCGGCATATATTCCGACAAATGTTATTTCAATAACAGATGGACAAATATTCTTGGAAACAGATTTATTTAATTCAGGATTCAGACCAGCGATAAATGCAGGAGTTTCTGTATCAAGGGTTGGAGGAGCAGCACAAATTAAGGCTATGAAGCAAGTTGCTTCGAAAGTAAAACTGGAACTTGCCCAATACAATGAATTATTAGCATTTACGCAGTTTGGATCAGATTTGGATAAAGCAACTAGAGATCAGCTTAACCGTGGATCTAAAATTATGGAAGTATTAAAGCAGCCACAATATACTCCATTTAAAGTTCAGGAACAAGTAATTTCGTTTTACTGTGTAACAAATGGATATTTTGATGATGTTCCAACTGAAAAAGTCAGAACATTTGAAAAAGATCTGATAGAAGTACTTAAAAATAATTCAGAAATTTTAACTGAAATTCGTGAGAAGAAAGAATTAGACGATGAAATGAAAAGCAGACTAGATGAATTTATAACGAACTTTAAAAAAGAATATGTATGGTAAAGCAGGTGAAATGATATGTCAGCAAATATGAAAGAAATAAAGGAACGTATTGACAGTGTAAAAAATACAAGCCAAATAACAAACGCAATGAATATTGTTTCTTCTACAAAATTTAAAAAATTTCAGGTTTTAACTCTAAAATCTAGAAACTATGCATATGCTGTAAATGAGGCTTTTGATAATTTAGTTGCAAGTCTTAAGGGAAATAAATTTGTAATTTTTGATGGAAAACCAGAAGTTAGAAGAGTCGGAATTATAGTGATGACATCAGATCGTGGGTTATGTGGAAGCTTTAACTCAAATACTTTTAGAAGGCTTGAGAGCATGAGAAAGCAGTTTGAGAAAGAAGGAAAAGATGTTTCAGTTGTAACAATTGGAAGAAAAGCAAAAGAATATTGTAAAAATCGGGATATTAATGTGGATAGTGAGTATACACAGATGATTCCGGAAACAATGTTTGAAACTGGTAAAAAAATCAGTGAAGATGTAGTGCAGTTTTATTTAAACGATTTTTATGATGAAGTTTATATGATTTATTCAAAATTTGTATCAGCAGTTGAGTACAATATTCAGGTGGAAAAACTACTTCCAATAGAAAAAAAGGAAGGATTGCCAACAAAGGAATATGTGTTTGATCCGTCAGAGGAAGAAGTATTGAACTCATTTGTGCCACAAGTTTTGAATATAAAATTATATCAGTCGTTACTTGAAAATTCGGCAAGTGAGCATTCAGCTAGAATGTCGGCGATGAAACAGGCTAACGATAATGCTTCTGAAATGATAAGAAATTTGGAAGTACAGTATAACCGTGAAAGACAAGGAAAAATAACACAGGAATTGACAGAAATTATAAGTGGTTCTTTAGGAGTACAGTAATTTTTTTACAAACTTAAAGAATCTGAGCATAAATTAAGAAGGAGGTTAAAGGTAACCGATGAATAAAGGTAAATTAGTGCAAATTATTGGGCCAGTTATAGATGTAAAATTTGAAAAAAAATTGCCTGATATTTATAATGCACTTGAAGTATACAAGGAAAACGGAGAAAAATTAGTAGCTGAAGTTCACGCCCACAACGGAAACAATGTTGTAAGAGCAGTTGCAATGTCTGGAACTGAAGGATTAAGACGTGGACTGGAAGTTATCGATACTGGCAAACCAATTCAAGTTCCGGTTGGAAGAGCTACATTGGGAAGAATTTTCAATGTTCTTGGGGAAGCGGTTGATGATGGTGAAAAATTGGATGCAGATGTGTTAAGGGAGTCTATCCATAAGGATGCACCATCATTTGAACAACAAGGAACAGATTCTGAAATACTAGAAACAGGAATAAAAGTAGTAGATTTACTTGCTCCATACTTAAAAGGTGGAAAAATTGGACTGTTTGGAGGAGCAGGAGTTGGAAAGACAGTATTAATTCAGGAATTAATTAACAATATTGCCAAAGGGCATGGAGGACTTTCTGTATTTGCAGGAGTTGGAGAGCGTACACGTGAGGGACGTGATTTATATAACGAAATGACAGAAAGTGGAGTTATTGACAAGACAGCATTAGTGTATGGACAAATGAATGAACCACCTGGTGCAAGACTAAGAGTAGGGCTTACAGCACTTACAATGGCGGAATATTTTAGAGATAAGGAAGGACAAAACGTACTTTTATTTATTGATAACATATTTAGATTTACTCAGGCAGGATCTGAAGTATCAGCTTTACTTGGAAGAATGCCGTCAGCTGTAGGATACCAACCAAACTTGGCAACTGAAATGGGAGCCTTGCAGGAAAGAATAACATCGACAAGCACAGGTTCAATTACATCAGTACAAGCTGTATATGTGCCAGCAGATGACTTGACAGATCCGGCACCAGCGACAACATTTGCCCATTTGGATGCAACAACAGTATTGTCAAGACAAATTGCATCACTTGGAATTTATCCAGCAGTAGATCCGCTTGATTCAACTTCAAGAATACTTGAGCCTGAAATTGTTGGAAATGAGCATTATAAAATTGCAAGGGAAACTCAGAAAGTATTACAAAGATACAAGGAATTACAAGATATTATAGCAATTCTAGGAATGGATGAGCTGGATGAAAATGATAAATTAACAGTAAATCGTGCTAGAAAAATCCAAAGATTCTTTTCACAGCCTTTCTCAGTAGCAGAACAATTTACAGGAATGAAAGGTAAATATGTGCCTTTAAGAGAAACAATACGTGGATTTAAGGAAATCTTAGACGGTCTTCACGATGATTTACCAGAACAAGCATTTCTATATGTTGGCACTATTGACGATGCAGTTGCAAAAGCACGAGAACTGATGAGTGAATAATTTTTAAAATAATATTTAATAAGAACAGGGATAATGCACTCCCTGTTTTCCAATACTTAAAGTTAAAAGTAAGAATACTTTGAACAGAAGGAGGCTTTATGGCAGCAGAATTTATTTTGGAAGCAGTAACTCCAGAAAGATTAGTTTTTGAAAAGCCTGTTGAATTTGTAAAATTACGTACAGAAAATGGAGATATCGGAATACTTGCAAAGCATATTAATTATATTACACCAATTGGTGCAGGAGAAATGCTTGTTCGTGAAAAAGATAAGGAAGATGTCACATACTATCTGGAAGGTGGATTTTTGGAAGTAAGACAAGATAAAGTTGTCATTCTAGGAGTAAATATTGTTGAGGCAACTAAAGCAGAAGCTGAAAGAATGGCAAGGGAAGTAGCAATTGAAAGAGCAAAAAGACAAAAAATACAGGAAGATCAGGATATTTTGGGAACAAAAAAACGTATTAAGAGCAATTTGAGTAGAAAATAAATTTTGAAATTCTAAAAAATGTGGTATAATAAATATAAAATATAGTTAATTTAGTAATAATTTTAAATAAATAATGTAAAGGTGGTATGGGAATGGAGCAATTGAAAAAAAATAGAACGAGAACATTTTATAGAAATTATGTTAATGAAAAATTAGTTGGGAATAGAAATAAAAAAGAATTGAAAAAATTAGAAAGATTTATTTCAATGGAAGTTATCGAAAGGGAAACTATTGAGAAAATTTTGATAAAATACTTTTTTATTAAAAGAAGCAGAACGTTTTACAGAAACTTTGCTGATAGAAAATTAGTAGGAAATCTAGGTAGAAAACATAGAAGAATTTTTACCCCTTTAGATTTTAATTATGAAAAAATTTCGCTAGAACAAATAAGACGTAGATACGTAGAAACTGAAATTAACCGTTCAAAATTTGCAAAAGGTGTGGAATTTGACGGTAAATCAAATCACGAAGATATTTACTTTGACAAGGCTCCATTACCAGCAGCGTATTTTACAGATGAACTTGTCCTAATGCCAAAAAATCCTACAACATTATACATTTATTGGGAAATTCGTGATGATACCTATGAAAGATTAGCTAGAAATAACGGAGTTATTGATAATGTAGTTATAAAAATATTTAAAGACGGACACGAATATAGAAAAATTATAAGACACGAAAGAATTGGTTCGCATTATATTACTGAAATTGATGTAAATCAAAATTATGAAGCGTCTATCGGATATGAAGATCAATATGGAAACTTTTCAGAAGTAGCACACTCAGTAGAAGTCATCGCACCAAATGATAAAGTTTCTGATAATATTGACTTAGTATGGGGAACAGTGAAATTCGATCCAAGCACAAATCAGCTTATAAAATATATAAATACTCCAGTTTCAACACCAGAAGGAAGAGAGCTTTTAGGAGTACCTGCGGATTACGATGTAGATGAAAATAATGAATTTATAATTGAAGTTATAGAAAGATTGACAAAAGTAGGAGCTTCAGAATCATTAATCGAAAGAAAAGTGATAAAAGGAAAACTTCCAAATCTTAGACTGGATATGGGTGGATCAAGAAGCAGTTAGAACATTTTTATAAATGTTTTTATAAAAATTAAAATTAAAGGAGATTTAAAATGGCTATGTTAAATATGCTGCACGCTTGTTTACGTGTAGAAAATTTAGAAAAATCTATTGAATTTTATGAAAAGGCATTTGGATTTAAGGAAGATCGACGTAAAGATTTTCCAGAACATAAATTTACTATTGTTTATTTGGCTCTTCCAGGAGAAAGTTTTGAAATTGAGTTGACTTATAATTACGGTCACGGTTCATATACAATTGGTGACGGTTTTTCACATCTGGCAATTGCTTCGGACGACTTGGAAGGAGATAATGAAAAACATAAGGCAATGGGATACAAGACAACAGATCTTATGGGCTTGCCTGGTAAACCTGGACATTATTATTTCGTAACGGATCCAGATGGTTACCGTATGGAAGTAATTCGTGCAGAATAAAAAATTAATAATAAAAATATATTTAAAACAAATAATAGAAATATAATAAGAAAAGACCGAGATTTTCGGTCTTTTATAGTAAAACTATTTATACAAAATTTTAATAGCTGCAAGGAGAAAATATGAAGATAATAGTATATGGTGCTGGAGTTATGGCACAGTATGTAAAAGAATCAGTAATAAATTCTGGAAATGAATTTGCTGGGCTGGTTGACCCGCTTGGAAATGGGGATTTTGAAAATCTGAAGAAAAAAGATGTGGATTTTGATGCAATTATTGATTTTTCACATTTTAGTTTGCTGGAGGATGTACTTGAAGCGGGAATTGATAAAAAAGTTCCAGTTCTAATTGCTACAACTGGACATTCAGAAGAACAGCTTGCAAAAATCCAGGAAACATCAAAGCAAATACCAATAATTAAAGCGACAAATACTTCAGTTGGAGTAAATATCGTAAATGAAATTGTAGCCTTTGCGACAAAATTATTAAAGGATTTTGATATTGAAATAATTGAAAAGCATCACAACAGAAAAATTGATGCACCAAGCGGTACAGCGAATACTTTACTTGAAGTTGTCAAGGAAAATCTGGATAATGATGGAAAAGATTATAGAACAATTTACGGAAGAGAAGGACACAGTAAACGTGCTGAAAAGGAAATAGGAGTTCACGCTATACGTGGCGGAAATATAGTCGGAGAACATACCGTAATTTATGCAAAAAATGACGAAATTATCGAAATAAAGCACGAAGCACTATCAAGAAAGATGTTTTCAGACGGAGCAGTTAAAGCTGTAGAATTTCTTGCCGGAAAAAAAGCAGGACTGTACACAATGAAAGATGTACTTGGTTTATAAAAAAAAACTCTAGTTTATTAGACTGGAGTTTTTCTTTTTTCAATTATTTTGTATCTTCACAATAAACATTTCCACTAGGGTATTTATAACATTCTCTTCCTCTTTCTTTTCGGCTCTGATTATATTCTTCCCATCGTGAAGGACTAAAAAGTTCGCAACTAGCCATACTTACCCCAACTAAAATTAAAATTAGAATTTTAAAAATGTTTTTCATAGAATATCACTCCTTATATTATTTTTTATTATTTTGTATCTTTACATTTAATATTATTTCGTATTTTAATAGTAGAAATTATAACGTAAGGCCATCAGTCGCCATGCCCTTATAACCCCGCTTTACGCAAAACTTTCTTATAAAGAAAAAATAAAACTCGCTTCGTAAAAACTACACTCACTTTCGCAAACAAGAGTTATTTTAACATAAATAAGTTCTATCATTATAAAAATTATGGCGAAAGAAATATATTCATATTTAGTTATTTTTCCTTTAACGAAATTTTGCTTATTTAATATTTTCCAAATACAAAAGCCTAAAATTTAAATATGATAATCTTTATAATTTAATAGAGAATGTCGTGATTTTTTTTGAATGAAAACGACTAAACACATTTATGTGTTTCTTTCGCCAAAAGCTTTATAGCAAAAATATTTTATAGAGTTGTTCTAAACTTTATTTGCGAAAGTGAGCGTTAGCGAGTTTCGTTTTCGTAGTAATCAAGGTTTTATCCAAATAATAAGGTTTAAACTACTTTCCCAAATTTTATTTGGGAATATTTCAAAAAAATGCTTAGACGAGCCAGGGTTAGTGCGTAGCACTTTCGCCATTCTCTTTAATATATTATTATTTAAATATACTAGAATAACTATTATTGCGAAATGAAGGGAAATGGCGATTGATTTCCCTTGCTTATACAAAAAGAGAAAACATTTAATTATGAAAAAATATTTATTAGCAACAAGCAATTTTTCAAAATTTAAATAAAAATCTCTTATTTAGATACTTAAAAATTAGATTCAATTTTTTTAACAAACCTATCAAACTAATTATTATAGAATTTTAAAATATTCTGTTATTGATATAATTATAACAAATAAAATAAAAGTCAATATTTATACGGTAAATTAAATACTATATTAAAACAAAAAATTTTTAAACTTTTTCATAAAATAGTATTGACATTACGAAAAATATATGGTAATATACTATTGAAAATAATAGAAAATTAATTACTGTAAAAAAAGGAGAGAATTGTTATGAAATCTAAATTTAAAGTTTTGTTATTAACAACAATTATTGCTTCTAGTTGCATCAGCTGTACTTTTGCACAGGCAGGTAGAATAATTGGAGGTGAGGATGGAAGAGCCATGGGAATGGTAATGGATAGTGGAGTAATATTAGGAAATAGTGCAGGTAGGGCTTTAAAAAGAGCAATTACCAATAGAACTCAGAAAGAACCAAAAGCTCCAAAAACTACTACAAAGGATATAAAAACTAATACTCCAAAAACTATAAATTTAAAAGATGCAAATAAAAAATAAAATTAAAAAATAAGTTACGAGTCATGTATCAAAATAAATCAGATAAATAATTTAAAAACAGTCATTATATAGAAATGATATATTTTGACTGTCTTTTATAATTTAAAATTTTTAATAGGAAGTTAAAAAAGTGATTCTTAGAATATTGACAAATAAAGTTATATGTGATATAAATAACTGTCTAATAGAGACGCCCCATCTCTACATTTAGACTTCTTTCATACAAAAAAACGAGCACACGGCTCGTTTTTATTTTAGATTAGCTTTTGAACAAAGAAATTAATAATATAGAAATCATAGTTTAAAATGAGAGTAGAAAATTATAACCTTTGCATATTTTTATTCCAATTTTTAAATGAACTGACTATGATTTTGAGATTTATAACAAATAAATATTTAGGAGAATAGGATCACAGTATGAAAAAAGAAATAGCAATAATTGGTGGCGGTGCATCGGGTTTTTTAACAGCGATTACTGCAAAAAAAAATGGTAAGGATGTTGTCATTTTGGAAAGAAAGGACAGGGTTCTGAAAAAAGTACTTACAACTGGAAATGGACGATGTAACTTGACAAATGTGAATGCTTCCAATAGAAATTATTTTGGAATTGAAAAAATGAAGCAGCCTATTGAGAAAATTTTAGAAAGTTTTACTTCACAAGATGCAATGAGATTTTTTGAAGATGAAGTCGGGATTATTTGTAATGAGGAAAATCGAGGGAAAGTTTATCCACTTAGCGGACAGGCTGCATCAATTGTGGATGGACTCAGATTTTATACACAAAGTCTTGGAATAGAGATAATTACAGATTTTTATGTTACAAAAATTGAGAAGGAAATGTTTGATTTTAAGATAATTTCTGAGGATAAAAGGCAGATAATTGCCAAAAAGGTAGTGCTTGCAACTGGTGGAAAATCGTATCCTGAACTTGGTTCGAACGGAAGCGGCTATGAGCTGGCAAAATGCTTTGGGCATACTGTCACAGAATTAACGCCTGTTATTGTACAGCTAAAGGCAGAAAAAGAAAAAATTAAAGGTTTAAAAGGGATTAAGTCGGATGTGGAAATTACAGCTTTTGGAGAAAACAGAAACGGTGAAAAGGAAAAAATTTGTACTTATGATGGTGAACTGCTGTTTACTGATTTTGGCATTTCTGGAAATGTGGTTTTTAATATTTCGTATGTTTTCCCAATTTATAAAAATGTGGAATTTGAAATTGACTTTATGCCAAAATTTACTTATAATGAAATTTTTGAAATTTTGAAAAAACGCCGGACAATATTAAAGGATTTTACAATGGAACAATTTTTTAATGGAGTTGTCAATAAAAAACTAGGACAATTTTTAACAAAATCGGCAGGAATTGAAAAATTATCAAAAAGTATAAATGAACTTACAGACAACGAAATTCGCAAAATTTGTACAACTTTAAAAAAATATAGAATAAAAATTATTGATACCAATGGCTTTAAAGCGGCTCAAGTTACTGCTGGAGGTATTCCTCTAAGTGAAGTTAATCTGGAAAATCTGGAATCAAAAAAAGTTAAAAATCTGTATTTTGCTGGGGAAATACTGGATGTTTATGGTGAATGCGGTGGATTTAACTTACAATGGGCGTGGACTTCTGGATATTTTTTAGGAAAAAATCTTTAAAAAAAAGTATAATTTAAAATGTTGCTAAATTAAACACTATTAATAATAAATTTTATAAATTATTTACTTTTAACTCTATTTCTAAAATAGATTTATAGCAAATTTACTATTTAAAATGAAAAATAATATTGCAAACTTTTAAAAACAGCTAAACTAAATTAAGGAGAAAAATGATTAGAATAAATAATATAAAAATGCCTGTAAAACACAGCGAAAACGATTTAAAAAAAACAGTTTACAAACTTTACAGAATCAATGAGAATGAAGTAAAGTCATTTGAAATCGCAGGACAGGCGATTGATGCCAGAAAAAAAGATAATATTGTATTTGTTTATGCAGTGGATATTTCCTTCAACTTTGATGAGGAAACGGAAAAGAAAAGATTTGAAAATGTAAAAAATGTGCGAAAAATTGAGAAAAAACCTTATTCTACGGAAAAAATTGAGAACTTTACAGAAACTGAAAATGTAAAACGTCCTGTTATTGTTGGAAGCGGTCCTGCTGGAATTTTTGCTGGACTTGTGCTTGCCGAAGCTGGATTAAAGCCAATTATCATTGAGCAGGGAAAAAATGTAGATGAGCGTGAAAAGGATGTCTATAATTTTTTCAAAACTGGAAAACTTGATAAATATTCAAATGTACAGTTTGGAGAAGGAGGAGCTGGAACATTTTCAGATGGGAAACTAAACACGAACACAAATAATTTTCGGATTCAGAAGGTTTATGATGAATTAATTCTCGCTGGTGCTGATCCAAAAATAAATTATATGTCCAAACCCCACATCGGAACTGATAAATTAATTGAAATAATGCGCAAAATCAGGCATAAAATCGAAAGTCTTGGGGGAGAGTACCGTTTTAGCACAAAACTTGTAAAAGTAAACTATGAAAAACCTGATTCTGAAAATAACAAAATAAAAAGCATTTTAGTTGAAAATGTAGAAAATTCTGATGAAAATAAAATTTATGAAATTCCAACAAATATTGTAATTCTTGCAATTGGGCATAGCGCAAGAGAAACTTTCTTTATGCTGAACGAAGAAAATGTGACAATGGAACGGAAAACTTTTTCGGTAGGAGTCAGAATTGAGCATCTTCAAAGTATGATAAATTATTCGCAATATGGAAAATTTGCTGATAAATTACCTGCTGCAGAATATAAATTAAATGTAAAGACAAGCAACGGACGTGGAGTTTATACATTCTGCATGTGTCCTGGAGGTGTCGTTGTACCATCTTCAAGCGAAGAAGGCAGACTTGTCGTAAATGGAATGAGTTATTCACAGAGAGATTTGGAAAATGCAAACTCTGCAATTTTGGTAAATGTATTTCCTGAAGATTTCCCAGGAGAAAGCGTTTTAGCTGGAGTCGAATTTCAAAGAAAATTGGAAGAAAAAGCATTTGAGCTTGGTGGAAAAGATTACAAAGCCCCTATTCAGCTATTTGGCGATTTTGTAAATAATAAAATCTCAACAAAATTAGGAAAAGTAAGGCCAAGCTACCTAGCAGGCTACAAATTTGCAAACTTAAATAAAATTTTTCCACAATTTATAAACGATTCCATAAAAGAAGGAATTACCTTAATGGATAAAAAAATAAAGGGTTTTGCTAATTATGACGCAATTCTGTCAGGTGTCGAAAGCCGTAGTTCATCTCCAGTGAAAATTCCTAGAAATGAAAGATTTTTCTCAAATATTGAAGGTCTTATGCCTTGTGGAGAAGGTGCAGGATATGCTGGCGGGATTATGTCGGCGGCAGTTGATGGGATAAAATGTGCAGAATATGTGATTGAATATTTTCTAGAAAATTTATTAAGTTAAAATTTTTGATTTTTACCAATAAATATGCTATAATCTCAACATCTTTAAGATATTTTTCAAGCAACTTCAAATTTGTAATAATTTAAAATCTATAGTTGTTTGAATAAGGGAGGATATTATGTTTTGTACTTTAGTATGCTGTATGGATGGGAGATTTATTCATATTTTGAATGAATATATCAGAAGTAATTATAGATATACTTTTGTTGATACCATTACTGATGCAGGAGCGGTAAATAAAATTGTTAGTGATGAGGGTTATTTAAAAAAAATAGAAGATAAGGTTGTTTTAATTTCGGTTAATAAACATAAATCTGACCATATCTTTGTGGCAGGACATAGTGACTGTGCTGGTTGTCCTATTGATGATGAAACACAAAAAGGCTATATTCGACAAGCAGCTGAGAAAATGCACAACGATTTACCTCATGAGGCTGTTACTGGGCTTTTTGTCCATGAAAATGGAGAAATTGAAATTTTAGTCGATTACGACATTGATGATATTAATTAATTGAATTAATAAAAAATAAAGGAACTGCTATTAACTGGTAGTTCCTATTTTATTTAAAAAAATATTTTTAATATTACTTTTATTTGAAATTTAATAATAATGTTTAGCATTTAGCATTTTTTCAGCAATCTTGTAATTTGGCATATATCGTTCGACATAATTATAAAAACCCTTTCCGTGATTTGGATACTTTAAATGAGTCAATTCATGTAAAACCACATATTCTATCTCAAAAGGCGTCCTTTTTATAAGCTCCGTATTAAGATTTATATATTTTTTTACATAATTGCACGAGCCCCATCTAGTCTTCATAGGCTTTATTGCCACTTTTTCCACATGCTCATCCAATATTTTCAGCCATTTTTCCATAAATTGCGGAAATAACTTTTTTGCATTTTCAAAATACCATTTTTCCATAACTTTTTTCTTTTCGTCGGTATTTTCCAAAATGTTTTCATTAACTGTTAAAATTATATTCGGCTTTTTTTCATTATTTATTAAATTCACTCCATTAAAGTTTCCTGTTTTCACAGTTAAATTGTATTCTTTTCCCAAAAATTTATGAATTTCGCCAGTTTTGTATTCAAAGCCCTTCTGTTTTTTCTTCACATCTTCAACTTTTTTCAAAACACTTTTTATCCAGCCTTCTTTAGAACGGATAAAATTTTCGATGTAATCACGATGTAAATTCATTGGCACAGAAATATAAACTTCCATATTGGGCTTTATTCGCAAATTTATATTTTTTACTTTTTTTCTGTGAACTTCATAACCTAAAATTTTTTCTGTTTTCATTTTTTTACTTTATTTTCCTCATACATTTATTTTTCTAAACTCTAACCTATCTTCGACTTTACAAATACTTTTCTTGCCTTTTCCAGTACATCCTTCTGAAGCTTATAAGTAACCAGCTTTAATGCTTCCTCATAAGTACACCACTGAAAATCCTCAATTTCAAAAGTATCAATCTTAACCTCTTCATCTTGTGTAATTCCTGCAAAAATCGTAACTTTCTTAATAGTTTTTTCGTTTGGAATATACTTTATTTCACGTTCAAAATTTGGAATAATTTTTATATTTACATTTGTTTCTTCGTGAACTTCACGAATTGCTGTTTCTTCCTTTGTTTCATTGTTTTCGATATGCCCTTTTGGAAATCCCCAGTTACCATTGTGCATTTTCACAAGCAAAATTTTTTCAGTATTTTCATTAAAAACAATCGCTCCACATGAATTTTCATACTCAAATTTATCATTTAAATTGTAATGCTTTACAATATATTTTAATAATGCTTCCTTCTCATTTTCAATTTCATCTCCTAAAACAAGTTCATATAGCTTATTTTTTACTTCACCAATCTCACGATTGCTAAATTTAAGATTAATCAAATCAATTCCAGTTATATCCAAGTCATTAAACTGTGGTATTTTCCCCTGTTTTTTTATATTTTCAATTTTATCCCAAAAATTTTGCAAAATCTTTTCATTTTCTTTTTTTCTGCTAATTTCTTTAGAATTTAAATCTGCATAAAATAAATTGAAAAGTCTTTTTAGATTTTTTTCTTCCATTTCTATAATCAGCTTTTTCAACGTCTTATCTGAAACATCCTGATAGATTAACATATGATTTCTTACAATTTTTTTTACTGAATTTGTAAAATCATTAGAAGCTTTAAGCTGTCTCAACTCTTCTTCCGCGATTAATGCACTTTCTTTTTCATGTCCATAAAAATGAAAAATACCTTTTGCATCAATAATTTTCACATTTATTTTTCCTAAATCGTGAAAAAGTGCGGCAAATCTCGTTATCAAATCGTAATCACAAAGATGGATAACTTTTATAATGTGGTTAAACAAGTCATCAGGATGATGGGGGTTATTCTGATTAAAATTATAGGCATAACGAAATTCTGGAATTATTATTTCTAAAACTCGTAATTTTTTCATTTCGATAAAAGCTTTTTTTGAATACTTTCCCATTAAAATTTTACTTAATTCGTCAAAAATTCTCTCTTTAGATATTTTTGTCAAAAATTTTCTTTTTTTATAAATAGCTTCCGATGTTTTTTTATCCAAATTAAATCCTAACTTAGAAACAAATCTAAAGGCCCTCAAAATTCTAAGTGCATCCTCTTCTATCCTTATCTTAGGCTTTCCTACAAACCTTATAACTTTTCTTCTAATATCCTGCCTTCCGCCATACAAATCAACTATCCCAGTTTGCTTGCTGTAAGCAAGCGAATTTATCGTAAAATCACGTCTTGCTAAATCTTCTTCAATTGTTTTTACAAATTTTATTTCCTTTGGGTATCTGCTGTTATAAACTCCCGTTTCTTTACGGAATTTTGCTATTTCATAACTTTTTCCATTGACATTTATCATAAGAATTCCAAAGTGAGCACCCATTTCTTTTGGGCTATAATCTGCAAAGATTCTTTTTAATTCTGAATAACCTATATCAGTTGCGAAATCATAATCACCGGGATCCTTATTTAGAATTTTATCTCTAACTGCTCCACCAACAAGAAATCCTGTTCCGTTTTTATTCAGTTGTTCCAATATGAATTTTACATCATCATCCAAATCAAATCGCATTCCAAATATGTCCTTTCAATTATTTTTTCGGTACTTTTATAGAATATTTCGTTTCCAAATTTATTTCTATTTTATAAACTAGCTCTAAAAAATTTAATTTCATTTTTAGTTTACTATACTCAAAAATTTTTTATTTTTTTCTTAATTTTGCAATATAAAACCCATCCAAATATTCATTTTTATATGAAATATAAATTCCCCCAAATTCATCTCTTATATTGTCAATATTTTCAGGAATCTCTACTTCCATAATTTCCAAATCCTCATATTTTTCGAGAAAATACTGAATATTATTAGTATTCTCATTTTTAGAAAATGTACAAGTGCTGTAAACTATTTCTCCGCCATTTTTCAAAGATTTATACGCACTTTCAAATATTTTTTTCTGAAGTTTCTTCAAACTTTTTATATCATTTGCCGTTAAATCATATATTTTTTCAGGCTTTTTCCGAAGAACTCCAAGCCCACTGCAGGGCATATCTAAAAGTACCTTATCAAACATTGTATCTAAATTCTCAATTTGTGTAGCGTCATTTAATTTTACTTCAAAATTGCTGTAACCATATTTATTTTTAAGTTCATTCAATAATTTTACTTTATGCTCATGAATATCAGTAGAAATCAGCTTTTTAGGATTAAACAGCTGTAAAATCGCAAGGGATTTTCCACCAGGAGCAGAGCAAGCATCAAGTACAGTTTCCCCATCTTTCACGCCTAAATTTCTCACGGCTAGATAAGACGAAGCATCCTGAATCACAGCATCTCCATTTTTATAAATTTCTGTATCAAAAATATTTGCATTTGATAAATAATAAACTTCTCCAACAGAAAATAAGACATCTGTCTTAATATTTTTCAGCAATTCCTCAAATTTTTCTCTCGTAATTTTATTTTTATCAAATCTAATTGACAAATAACTTCTTTTTTTATAAGATTTAAGCATTTCCAAATAATCATCAGGATAATCAATTCTCATCTTATTCACAAACCATTGCGGATATGACAAAACAATACTTTCCCTGTTATCTTTTGGAATTTCCTCGTCAAATTTTTCTTTATTTTTCAAAATCGTCTGCAAAGTTGCATTCACAAATCCAGCTTGATGTGCATTCAAAATTTTTGCAATTTCCCCAGCCTCAAAAATAACTCCCGCATTATCCGATTCCATGAAAAACAATTGAGCAACCGAAATTCTCAAAAGCTGCTTTATTTTGCGTTTTTTCACATTTCTAACACTTTTCCCTATCAGATAATCAATATAAATCAAATTTTTTATCACAATATTTATTACATTTGTAATAAACATTTTTTCTTTTTTTGTATAATTATTTTTAGAAAAATAGTAATTTAACTGGATATTACTGTATTTTCCATTCTGAATTTCATCCAGTAAATTTACTATGTCTAATTTTATATTATTTCTATTTTTCTCTACCAATTTCTTCCCTTCTAATTTATTAAACAATTTATAACAATATTTTTTATAAATATTTTTAAACAATCTAAATTTATTTTATATTTATATTAGTTTTTTTACGCAGAGATATCAGACGCCATACCTCTGCACACCCGCTTTACGCAAAACTTTCTTATAAAGAAAAGATAAAACTCGATTTTGAAAAAAGATTATTTTAACATTAATAACTGAACGTAATTTAAAATATATTCCAAAATCTCAAACAGTTATTTTTTCTTTAACGAAATTTTGCTTGATATTTATTTAACAATCTGTTGCACTAAAATTAAAATGTCGTGATTTTTTTTGGAATAAAAACGACTAAACACATTTATGTGTTTCTTTCGCCATAACTTTATTTCCATTCCCATTTTTGTATTTCCACATTTACATCTTTATCAGCAAAAACGATTATTCCGTTCGCATCTTTCTCAGGGAATATTCGTGAAGAAAATACTTCCTGTCCACCGTTAATAAATACTTCTATAGAAGAGCTATCTACAAACACAGTAAGTTCTAATTCCGAAATATCTCCAAGATAAACTTTTCTTAATCTTTTATCAGGTTGTTCTCCCTTTGTTCTATCCAATACGAATTTTTTATCATTATAGTCAAATTTTAAAACTGTTTCACTACTTTTACCAGTTCGTAATTTTAATCCAAAATCAGAATTAAAATCAGTAAATTTAGCTTTTAATTCATAAGTTACTCCTGTTCCAACTTTCACTTCTCCAGTAACTTTTCCACTAAACTCAATTTTTTCTCCACGGATACTTTCCATTTCATTTATAGGCACTTGATAAAGTTTTCCATCTATTACTTTAAGTTCTCTTGGTAAAGTTAGGCAGTGAAGCCATTCTTTTTTTACAGTTGGAAAATCTTCTTCTTCTGGAATTCCCATCCAGCCTACAATAAGCCTTCTTCCTTTATCATCTTCCATTGACTGTGGTGCATAAAAGTCATTTCCTCTGTCAATTTCCACAAAGTTTGATGAGATTTCAAATTCAGGGTTTTTATAATCTAATTTTCCAAATAAATATCCTGTCTGATATTTATTGTTGTATAAATCTCCTTCTGGCTCTAATCCTTGCGGTGAAAAAACCAATAAATCCTTTATTTCTCCTGTCTTTTCATCTTTTAACTGAAAGTAATCAGGACATTCCCACATAAATCCAAAGTCTTTAATTTTTCCGTGATTTGCTCCTGCAATTTCCCCTTCAAATTTCCAGTCTTTTATATTTTCTGAACTGTATAAAACTGCTTTTCCTTCCAAATCTTCACTTTGAATACCAATTACCGCATAAAATTTCCCATCTTTTTTCCAAATTTTTGGATCTCTTATATGTCGAGTGTATCCGTCAGGCTGATTTACAATGCTTGGCTCCCATCTCTCGAAATTTTCTCCGTCGCTTGAAACTGCTAAGCATTGGTAAGATTCTCTATTTCCATCAGAATCTTTCACATTTCCTGTATAAAATAAATAAAGTTTTTCATCATCTACAATCGCACTCCCAGAATAAACGCCATCCTTAGAATACCTGGTATCAGGTCTCAAAGCTGTTTTTAGCCTTTTCCAATGTAGCAAGTCATTACTTACACTATGAGCCCATGTCTTATTTTTATGATCGGTTCCTAATGGATTCCATTGATAAAACATATGATATTTTCCTTTAAACTGAGAAAAACCATTTGGATCGTTAATTAACCCCACAATTCCTTGAATATGATATTTTTGTCGCCAAAAATCCTTTTCAACAATTTCTTTTTTTTCTAAAATTGCTCTTTCTTCATTTTCTTTGACTTTTGTAAAATCCATATTTTAATCCACCTTTCGAATTATTAAATTTAAATTAAATATTTTGTTATTTATATTTTGTTATTTTTGTTTTTCATTACATTTTACCATATTTTATCGCTTTTTCCAAATTAAGTAAAAAAAAACAGTTTCTTTTTAAATTTGCACTTTATTAGGATTTATAGTATAATTGAGCAATAAATTATAAATTTTATGGTGAGGTGATTAGTTGTGACGAAAATTAATATGGATATGATTCAGACAATTGGATTAGCAGTTGTTTTACTTTTAATTGGAATAAGACTTAGAAAAAAAATTAATTTTTTTGAGAAATATTGTATTCCAGCACCTGTTATTGGTGGGTTTCTATTTTCAATAATTGTTTTTATTTTAAGACAGACAAATGTAGCTCAAATTAAATTTGATGATACATTACAGAAATTTTTTATGGTAATGTTTTTTACAAGTGTAGGATTTAATGCTAGCCTTAAAGTGTTGAAAAAAGGTGGGAAAAAAGTTGCTATTTTTCTTTTTGTTGCAGCTGGATTATGTATTTTACAGAATGTTGTTGCAGTTGGACTATCAAGATTTGTAGGACTTCCGCCATTATTGGCATTAATGACAGGATCTACTCCAATGACTGGAGGACATGGAACATCTGCAGCCGTAGCGCCAACAATTGAAGCTCTTGGACCTATATATAAAGGAGCAAATGCAATTGCGATAGCTTCAGCAACTTTTGGACTTATTGTGGGATCTGCGATGGGAGGCCCTATTGCCAGCAGACTTATAAAAAAACATAAATTATTACCAGAACATTTTGTAAAAGATGGGATACAACATGGAGACGAAGATATTGATGAAGAAGTATTAAAAAGACAGAAGCCCTTTCTTGATGGAGAGCGTTTTTCTATGGCATTTTTCTATATTCTGATTGCAATGGGAATTGGTTCATATTTATCAATGTTTATTGACTATCTTATGAGTTTTACAAACTTTGAAGCACATTTTCCTATTTATATAGGACCTATGATTGTTGCTGCAATTATTAGAAATTTGTCTGACAATGTAAAAGCAATGAATGCCCCGACAAAAGAAATAAGTATTCTTGAAGATGTGGCACTTAGCCTATTTCTAGCAATGGCACTAATGACACTACGATTATGGGAACTTATTGACTTGGCACTTCCAGTATTCATTTTACTTGTTGCACAAGTTATATTGATTTATTTCTATCTGAACTGGATAACATTTAAAGCGATGGGATCTGATTACGATGCGGCTGTTATGGTTTCAGGTCATTGTGGATTTGGACTAGGAGCAACCCCAAATGGAATTTCAAATATGAAAGCTGTTACTGAAAAATATATCTACTCAAAAATGGCATTTTTCGTAATTCCAATTGTTGGTTCGCTTTTCATTGACTTTGCAAATATCAGTATTATTACAATATTTACACAGTTTTTCAAATAGATATTTGAATAAAAAAACAAAAGAAGAATAGCTTTTATTAGTTATCCTTCTTTTTTTATTAATTTAACTGTTATATTCAAAATCTAAAATATCTTTTCTAATATCTCTTATCAAAAATTTTATTAAATTATCTGATTCTGTTTGAATTAAAAGAAACAATCTTGCCAGTATTTTACCAACAAAAACTTTTTTTATATGATCCATCTCATTTAATGTCTGATGTTTTAGAAAACTGATTAAATCGTCTACCTTATTAACAATATTATTTACAGATATATTTTTAAATCGTCTATCCGAAATAAATCTTTCATAAATTGTAGAATTTTTATTAATTCGTATTCCTTCCTTCTTCTCCACAGCCGTAGCTTTTGAAAACTGATCATAAATTTCTGCATAAAGCATATCATTCGGACCTTCAAAGATAGTAAACGGCCTAAAGTCAATTGCCACATTGCTCATCGGATGCCCAGCTTCAAATCCTTTTGCCCCTAGAAGTTTCTGTGCAATTTTTGCTGCTTTGTAAGTATATTCAGTAGCAAGGCTCTTTATAATATTTGCTTCCATTAATTTATCTGAAACAGACTTATCTGGAGAGACATTGTTACAAGTATAGCTATACATAATTTTTGATACATCATAAGTATTTTCGATTTCATTTAATTCATTTTGAACAAATGGTATTTCTTTTTTAGCAAATTTATTTATATTTTTTACGATATATTCCATAATTCCATGTGTCATTCCAACTAGCTGCAATCTACTTCTTATAAAGATATTTTGAAATTCTCTAAGACAATTTGCCTTGCTTTCTGAAAGTTTTATTATATATTTTGCAGAAATTTTTGCATCAACATGATTTACAGCATATCTTACTGCTTTTAGACCTTCCGAATTTAGCACATCATAAGTTATATATTCTCTTGGAACTAAAATTAAGCTAATTACTTTTGATAATTTACCGTCTTTCTTTTCCTTTGCTGCAATTAATAAAAAATCACTTTGAGAATTTCCTTGCCAATATTTATCAGCTTTAACATGAATTGTATTTTCATCAACATATTCATAGTAAGACTGCATTTCTTTTGCTATAGCAGATCCAGAAGTTTCAGGCTCTGTTATAGCCAGTCCTCCCCCTTCTCCGTTAAATATCATTTCCAGACCTTTTTCAATTTGCTCCTTATTCCCATATTCAAGAAGTGGCTGCAATACTAATGCTCCTTCAATTCCTGTTCTAAGTGTAACTGGTACGCCATAGTTCCCAGCAATTCTAAGCACTTCCTGAATTTCGAGCTGACTATTTTTTCTTCCTCCAAATTTTTCTGGTAAAAAGGGCAGTAAAAGTCCACATTTTTTTATACTTAACCATTTCTTCTCTGACAAATAGTTCATTAAATTTATTTTCTCAATATTTCCATTCGAAAAAACATCATTGAAAGCCTTCTTTATATTAGACAGAAATTCTTCTGTATTCATTTTTAGTAAATTTTCATTTATAAATTTATTCATTTTTCTCCTCCCAAGTAAGTAATTTAAATCAAAATATTTTGATTTTAAAATAATTTGTTTGTATAACAGTTGTTATTATAACATAAATGAAAAAAAATGACAATTTATTAATAAAGTTATTTTAATAATTTGCTTTAATACATTATGAATTAAAGTATAAAAAGATTTTTTTTTATTGACTGAAAAAAGTCAATTTGATATACTGAAAATAACAAAAAATCGAGTATAGGGGTAATGAAATATGAAACATAAGAAAGAAAAAATTGCAAAAACGAATGCATTAAGACAGCTTGATAAACAAAAAATACCATATATTATTCACACTTATGAGTGGAGTGAGGATAAAAGTGGAGGGCTTGGTGTTGCTGAAAAGTTACCTGAACTAGCGGATAGAGTTTTTAAGACAATTGTTTTGAAAGGGAAAAGTAAAAATTTGTATGTGTGTGTAATTCATGGAGAAGCACATTTGGATTTGAAAAAGGTGGCAAAGGCCTGCGAAGAGAAAAATATTGATTTGTTGCCACTTTCGGAACTGGAAAAAGAAACAGGATATATTCGTGGAGGGTGTTCTCCTGTAGGAATGAAAAAACTGTTTAGGACTTTTTTTGACAAGAAAGTTGAAAAATTTGATAAAATAATGGTTTCAGCTGGTAGGCGAGGATTACAGATGGAAGTGGAAACAGAAAAACTAGTTGAAGTAGTGAAGGGGACTATTGTGGATTTGACGATGGAAGAAATTTAGATTGTGAAGGGATGACGTTTAAATACTAATTTTTTTATAGTTTATTTTTTAGTATGTGTTTTAGTTATAGTGAATTTGCAAAATTGATATTGTACTTTAGGAAAATTTTTTTGTAAAATATGTTCAAGAAGATTGGTAGTGTAACTATAAATTAGAAAACGGATATATAAAATTAGGAGGAAATATTATGAAATACGTAACTTTAAACAATGGAGTAAAAATACCAATATTAGGATTTGGAGTATTTCAAATTTATGATATGAAAGAATGTGAGGAAGCGGTTTACAATGCGTTAAAAGCAGGATATAGATTAATTGATACAGCTGCGTCCTACAGAAACGAAGAAGCTGTGGGAAGAGCTATAAAAAGAAGCG